>NZ_VTHL01000007.1:0-188951 GCF_008271285.1 Hymenobacter lutimineralis
CGGTGCCCCCACCCGTACCCGGACGACCCAAAGTGTGCGGTTCGACCAATTTCCATTCCCGTTCGCTTAATTCATGGCGGCGTAGCATGCCGCTAAGCTACGACCACTGTCCACACTCCCTAGAACAGATACGACCGTTTTTCTTTTCAACACTGCCATAGCTATTGACTAAATACCTGTCATCCTGAACGCAGTGAAGGACCTTATCACATCTAGCCGAAATCGTAATAACGACATCAGTCAAACGTAATAAGGTCCTTCGCTTTGCTCAGGATGACAAAAGATTGGGACGGGTTACTTAAGCCGTACAAGCGTGGCGCCGTAGCCGAACTTTTCCTTCTTGGAGTCCTCGAAGAACTTGATGTCGCGGTTGCGGCTTAGGAGCTTGTGCAGCTCTTTGCGCAAGGTGCCGTTGCCGGAGCCGTGGATGAACACGATTTCGTGCATGTTGGTGGCCAGGGCCCGGCTCAGGGCATCCTCAAAGGCATCGAGCTGCAGCTTAAGAATAGCCGTGTTGCTCATTCCTTCCGCGCCTTCCGGGCGCAGGGCTTCCAGGTGCAGGTCTACTTCGTGGTGAGGGGCCACAATGGGCTTGGCCGGCTCGGGCGCCAACGCGGCCGGTTTGGCCGGGCCGTTGCCCGTGAGCTGGGCCTTCAGGGTTTCGGCCAGCTTCTCGGGGGCAATAACGGCGGGCGGCGCGGGCTTTTCATCCAGCTGAAACAGGTAAGCCTCGCGCTGGAGCACCGGTACGTTGGGCTGGCGGCTGGTGTAGAAGCTGGCGGCCTTGAACTGCAGGCGCTTGGTGAGCAGCTCGTAGGCCGTGTTGCTGTTGAGCTTATAGGGCAGCAGCTGCACCACCAGGGCCGGCCACTGGTCGAAATCCTTGAGGTGCCAGTGCCCCAGCGGTGCGCTGGCCGCCTTGGCCGCCAGCTTATCGGCACCCAGGGCGCGGTACTGCTCCTTGCGCTCTTCCCCGAATGTGTAGAGCACTTCCTGGTCGGTGTGGTTTATAAGCTGCACGGCCAAAAGCTCCGGCGACTGGTGGGTGAGGGCCAGGTACACGCCCTTCTGCACCACCGGCGCGGCGTTTTTGGCAGCGGGCAGCGGGGCAGGGCTGTTGTCTTTGTGAGCAGAGGCCGGGGCGGCTGGTACACCGGCCGCTTTGGCGGCTTTGGCGGCACCGCTGCTGGCAGCTTTCTTCTCAGCCGCTACGGAGGCGGCACTTTGCCCGAAGGCTTTGGTTTCTTCGGCGGCTACTACCACCACTTCGCGGCGCAGCACCGGGATGGTGAAGTCGTTATCAATGGCTACTTCTACCAGGTCGTTGTCGAGCAGGCGGGTGATGATGCCTTCCTCGCGCCCGGTGAGCAGGCGTACTCGGTCTCCTACGTTCATAACTGGGGGATTAGCGCTGGTTTTTCCTGATTACGTAGTTTTGGCGTTCAGTATCCCAGGCACAGGCTGCAAAGGTCGCCAATGAAACGGGAAAAACGGCAGCCGGGTCGGGCCACGCGGCGACCTGCAGCGCCTAAACGTATTCTTTTTCGGCTTATCCCGCTATGTACAGTGTTCTGAAACGCTTCGTGAAATCCTTACTGCCTCGGCGCGTGCTGTTTGCCGGTGAGCCGGTGCTGCGGCTGGCCGTGTACCAACTGTACCGTGGCAACCGCTATGCGTGTACGGTTTGTAGTCGGCACATGCGGGCGTTTATTGACCTACCCATGGGCGAAAAGCTGTGCCCGGCCTGCGGCAGCCTGGGCAGAGGGCGCCGCCTGTGGCAACTATTGCATGAGGAGTTCTACCGGCCCGGCCTCACCGTGCTCGACTTCTCACCCTCGCGCAGCTTGTACCGGGCCCTGAAACAGGATGCGCGAATCCACTACGAAAGCACCGACCTCTCCGGCGACTTCATGGCCGATCAGCAGTACGATATCACCCGCATAGATGCCTCGTCTGCTACTTATGACCTGATTCTGTGCTACCACATCCTGGAGCACATTCCTGATGACCGGCAGGCTATGCGCGAGCTGCGCCGGGTGCTGAAACCCGGCGGAACGTGCCTTATACAAACGCCCTTTCGGGAAGGCAGCATCTACGAAAACGAAGCCGTGCAAACAGCTGCGGAACGCTTGGCGCACTTCGGCCAGGCCGACCACGTGCGGGTATACTCGGTGGCGGGCCTAACCGAGCGGCTGCAAGCCAGCGGCTTTCAAGTGCAGGTTCGGGAGTTTCGAGAAGCCACCGACAACCGTTTCGGCTTCAAGCCCCACGAAATAGTGCTGGTGTGCTCGTAAAGGTTTTAGGTGTTAGTTATTAGTTGGTAGAAGGAGCATCAGACTTACACCTAACAACTTAATAATACAGCCCCCGCATGACCAGCCCGCGCTGACGGTTGAACTCCAGAGCCGGAGCCGGCAGGTGGAAAATGCTGGCCACGTAAAACACGCGTTTGAGCAGCTTGCTGCGCGTAGGAATGCGCCGTAAGTCCACGTCGAGGCTGAGGTAGTACTGCCGGTAGGGGTGCAGGCCGATGGCGGCGTTGGCCTTTGCATCGTTATACACCATTTGCTGAGCCCCGTAGCCCAGGGCGGGCTGGAGCCAGCGGGGCCAACGGGAGGTAGCCGGCAGCCAGGCCCCCACATCCACGCACAACCAGTAGGTCTGGCCATTGTAGTCCTTCAGATGCTGCTCGCCCAGGCTTTTGCCCAGCACGTTGGGGCGCAGTGCCGCGTAGCGGGTAGTATGAAACGAATACTTGGGCATGATGCGCACCTCGCCCCAGGCCAGCTGCTGCCCGATAAGGCCCGCCGAGCCCAGGAAGTTAGCTGCCAAGTCCGTAGCCGAGGCACCGTAGGCCGGGTCGCGCCCGTCGAGGAGCTCAATGGGGCTTTGCAGCAGAAACCCCACGAAACCCCCGTACCACAACGCCCGCCGCTCGGGCACGCCAGCCCAGCGCAGCATGTCCACCGCGCCCCGGCTTTCGTGGAAAGCTCCCCAGAAGTGGCCGGCTTTATCCATCTGCTTCCACTCCCGCGCGTCATCAAACCAGTGCAGCGGCACCCGCTCGCCGGTGTACCAGCTTTTGCTTAGCAGATAGAGCGTGCCGGTGTAGGAAGCTGCCAGTCCGCCCGCCAGCACGGGTAAGCGGCGGCTGAGGCGGCTGGAATCGGCCATTGGAACAACGTTGGCCGTGCTGCTGGCAAGACTGTCGGGCTGGGTCCGGAGCACCTGCGCCCCCGCGGCCTGCGCCCCTGCCAGCAACACCCCCAACCAGAAAACGCGGACAACCCAGGCCATAGCAGACAGGCAGCCGGAAACATAGCGGAATGCCTCAACAAAACTACGATAAAACCATCCCGCGGCTTGGTTATGCTAGCCGTACGGGTGTAACTTTAAGAGAATTTACCCCGCAGAATCAACGAATTTTCGCTGTTTTTGGCTTTTGCGCGGTTTTCTCACGAAGTTATTTGTTCACCCTTACTGAATCCCATGAAAGCACTTCGACTTCTACTGCTCTGGGCGGTAGCGCTGACCGGTTTGCCGGCTGCCTACGCGCAAGTAGTAACCGCCGACCCGGTATTTTTTACCGAAACCACGCCCGTAACCCTCACCTTCGATGCCACCAAGGGCGACGCCGGTCTGAAAGACTTTGCCGGCGACGTGTACATCTGGACCGGCGTTATTTCCGACAAGAGCACCAGCAACACCGACTGGAAGGCCGTGGTAGGCACCGCCTGGACGCCCCCGATTGCCAAGGAGAAGATGACGCGCAGCGCCTCTAACCCTAACCTCTACACCATTTCCTTCACCCCGCGCACGTACTACGATAAGCTGCCCGCCGGTGACAAAATCCTCAAGCTGGCCATGCTGTTCCGCAGCGCCGACGGCTCTAAATCGGGCCGCGACACGGGCGGTAAGGATATTTTGGTAGACGTAGCGCAAACGTCGGCGCTGTCAGTGCGCATCACCGGGCCCACCACGGCCGGCAACACGCAGTTCGTCAACCAGAATGCTAAGGTGACGGTGACGGGCACGGCTTCGGCCGCCGCCACGCTTACGCTCACGCTCAATGGTACGCAGGTAGACCAGCAAACGAATGCTACGTCGCTCAGCAAGGAAGTAACCCTGACGCAGAGCGGCAACAACGTGCTCAAGCTCACGGCGACTAGCGGCTCCACCACGGCCACCGATGAAATCAACATCTTCGCCAGTCCGGCCGCCACGGTAGCGGCCCTGCCCGCCGGGGCCAAGAAGGATGGCGTAACCTACCTGAACGATGGAAAGTCGGCCATTCTGGCCCTCACGGCTCCCGGCAAAACGGCGGTTTACGCCATTGGCGAGTTCAACGACTGGCAGCCCGGCCTGCAGTACCAACTCAAGAAAACCAGCGCCACCGACGACGTGAATACCCGCTGGTGGGTGCAGATTGATGGTCTCACGCCCGGCCAGGAGTATGCCTACCAGTTCCAGGTAGACGGCCTGCGCATTGCTGACCCCTACACCGAAAAAGTACTCGACCCCAACAACGACCGGTTTATCACGGCGGCTACCTACCCCAACCTGAAGGCGTATCCTACCGGTAAAGCCACCGGCATCGTATCGGTACTGCAATCGAATGAGCCGGCCTATACCTGGCAGGTTACCAACTTCCAGCGCCCGAGCAAGCTGGATATGGTAGTATACGAACTACTGGTCCGCGACTTCGTGGTGAAGCACGACTACAAAACGGTAACCGACTCCCTGGACTACCTCAAGCGCCTCGGCATTAACGTGCTGGAGCTGATGCCCGTGAATGAGTTTGAAGGCAACGAAAGCTGGGGCTATAACCCCTCGTTCTACTTCGCCCCCGACAAGTACTACGGCACAAAAAACGACCTGAAGAAGCTCATCGACGAAGCTCACAAGCGCGGCATTGCCGTGGTGTTGGATATGGTGCTGAACCACTCCTTCGGCCAGAGCCCTATGGTGCAGATGTACAGCAGCAACAGCCCCTGGTTCAACGCCGTAGCTACGCACCCCTACAACGTAGGCACCGACTTCAACCACGAAAGCGACTATACCCGCTACTTCAGCAAGCAGGTCATCAAGCATTGGCTGGATGAGTACCACGTGGATGGCTACCGCTACGATCTGGCCGGTGGTTTCAGCCAGGTTCAGAAAACGGAAGCCACCTATGAGTCAGTATTCGACCAGTCGCGCGTGAACATCTGGAAGGACTACTACGCGGCCCAGCAGGCTGCCAGCCCGGGTTCCTACGCCATCCTGGAAACCTTCGTGGCCAACGAGGAAGCTAAAGCACTGTCGGCCGCCGGCCTGATGCTGTGGGGCAAGATGACGAACAACTACAACGAGGCCACCATGGGGTACAACGACGGCAATAAGTCGGACCTGAGCTGGGGCTACTACAAGCAGCGCGGCTTCACCGAGCCCAACCTCGTAACGTATATGGAAAGCCACGACGAGGACCGGCTGATGTACAAGAACCTGCGCTTCGGTAACGCCTCGGGTAGCTACTCCACCAAAAACCTGAACACGGCCCTGAGCCGCATGGAAACCGCCGGCGCGTTCTTCTTCCTCGTGCCCGGCCCGCGCATGATCTGGCAGTTTGGCGAAGTAGGTTACGATAAAGGCATCTTCATGTGCCCAGATGGCACGTACCCCGGCGACAACGGCACGGACAATACCAAGTACGGCAAAGATGACGGCTGCAAGCTCAGCAACAAGCCCGTTCTCGATGACTACTACGATACTCCAAACCGCCGCCACCTCTACGATGTGTACCGCAGCCTGATTGCGCTGAAAACCTCGCAGCCCGTGTTCGAAAATACCAGCGCAACGTTTGCCCAGAATGTAACCGGGGCCGTGAAAACCCTGCACTTGAGCGACGCCAGCCTGAGCATGACGGTGCTGGGCAACTTCGACGTAGTAGCCAAAGCCGTGAGCCCCGAGTTTCAGGCCGCCGGTACCTGGTACAACTACCTCGATGGCACCACCCTTACCGTAGCCGCCGCCGACGTCAATAAGCAAATCACGCTGCAGCCCGGCGAGTACCGCGTGTACCTGTCCAAGAAAGTAGCCGTGCCCGCCAATACCGTACTGCCTACCAAGGCTGAACGCGCCGCCCTGGCGTTGAGCTTCACCGCCGTTCCCAACCCCGCCGCCTCGGCCGTACGCCTGCAGTACACGCTGCCGCAAACCACGCAGGTCTCGGTGAGCGTGGTAAATGCGCTAGGTGCTACGGTACGTACCATTCCCGTAGCTGCCAAGCAGGCTACTGGTACGCACGAGTTGTTGGTGCCGGTACAGGACTTGGCCAACGGTATCTATATTGTGCGGCTCCAGGCCGCTGGCAAAGTAGCCACCACGCGTCTGCTGGTGCAACACTAAGCAGCAGTCTTCACCTAACTAAAAAGGCCTCTTCACTCGCGTGAAGAGGCCTTTTTAGTTAGGCTAGCAGCCAGCACCAGGACGTATCCCGCGTAGCATTGGCAGACTATTTCGTGAGCACGGTGTGGTAGTGCACCAGGTCGTCGATAGGGGATCGGATGATCTTCCCAACTTCCATACCGTAGCTTTTGGCCACCTGCTCCAGCGCATCGCGGAAGTTGTAGCCTACGGAGCCCACGCAGTTGAACGAGTAGTTCTGGTAGCTGGGGTAATGCGCTACCAGGTTGCGGAAGAAGGCTTCAAAGCCGTCCAGCACAATCTCGCGGCAGTAGCTGATGTTGTTGTGGTCGTAGGCAAACTTGCTGAACGAGGCCAGAAAGCGGTTGGGCAGGGGCTGGTTATAGAGGCGGTCGAAGATTTCCTCATTGGTTAGCTCATACTGGTCACGGAAGGCTTCCTGCAGGCCATCGGGCAGGTAGCCGCGCATAAAGTCGCGCAACAGGCGCTTGCCAATGTAGGAGCCGCTGCCTTCGTCGCCAAGGAAGTAGCCCAGCGAGTCGATGTTCATTTCTACATCCTGCCCGTTGTAGATGCAGGAGTTGGTGCCGGTTCCCAGGATGGCAGCAAACCCGATGTCGCGGCCCAGCAGGGCGCGGGCGGCCGCCAGCAAGTCGTGGCCAACGTACACGCGGGCCCCCGTAAACACCTGACGCATGGCTTTGGCCACGGTTTCTACCTTCTCCGGTACCGAGCAGCCAGCGCCGTAGTAGTACAGCTCGCTTACTTCCTGCCGCGCCAGGTTATCGGGCAGGCTTTTTTCCAACGACGCGACAATGCCGGGCGTATCGATGAAATACGGGTTGTAGCCTTCCGTGTTGAAGTAGATTTTGTTACCCTCGTTGTCCAGCAGGCACCAGTTGGTTTTCGTCGAGCCGCCGTCGGCAATGATGATCATAGGAGAAGAGTTGGTAAATGGTCAGATAGTCAGGGGGGGTAAAGATAGTAGCCTAATCTAAAATGGCGCGCATTACTTCGTGGTAGTAAGTAAGCCACCACCTACGGGCGAATATTATTTAGTTCTTTCCGATAAACAGGTTTGAAAAACCTACGTAAGGCGTATATTAAAACCACGAAACAGGCCATTCTGACCTTTTCAAAGCGAATTTTCACTATATCATTTCTTTTCTCAACCCCTTACCATTTCACATGAAAAAAATTCTTACCCTCGCAACGCTTGGTTTACTTTCTTTGGCCGCCAGCCCGGCCTTTGCTCAGATTACAGTTGATGGCAAACTGGACGCCGCCGAAGTAGGGACCGGCGAAGGCAAGTACCAGCTGGTGGGCGAATACACGGGTACGCACTCCTCGGCCGATAAGGGCCTGAAGGCGCTTTACGTGGGCAGTTCGGCAACCAAGCTGTATATCATGACAGTTGCCTCCCCCGAAACTACTGGCTACGATGCCTTGGTGCTGTACCTGAACGTGCCGGATAAAGCCGGGGTGGCAGCGGGCACAAAGCTCATCGGCGGTGCCGCTGGCGACAGCCCCCTCAAGCACAAGCCTACATTCGATATGGAAGTAGACTATGGCATCCGGGCTACCACAGCCCCGCTGGCCGACAACAACGTGTACTACAGCTACACCGATTATACCAATGGCAACACCGCCGCCGTTCCCGATGCGTACCAGGGCAACTCTACGAAAGCAGGTGTAGCTATTACGGCTAATGCGGCGGCTCCTTCGCCCTTGGCTGGCGCACGTTTGGCGTATACCAGCTCCGCTACGCTGTCTACCAACCTGACGAATACCGGTGTAGAAATCGAATTAGATATGGCTGCCCTTGGTCTCAATGCAGGTGAGCGGGTGGATATGGTCGTTGGTTACACCAACGGCGACGGCGTGTATACTTCGGATTTGCTGCCGCAGATTGCTGGGCAGACCACGGCCATCGGGGCTGATCCTGATTTTACCGCCATTGATGGAAAACAGTCGTTTGCTTACGTAATCGGCACCGGTATTCTCGCTTCGCGCTCTGCCGCCTCCAAAACCCTGGGCTTCCAAGTGTATCCCAACCCCGCTCGCCAGACCAAGGTTAACTATGTTGTGGCTGGCCAGAAGGACGTGGCGCTGGAAGTATTCAACCTCATGGGCCAGCGGGTTCGGACGCTGGTAGCGGGTAAGCAGTCGGGTAGCCAGTCTGTTCCCCTGTCCGAACTGAAAGCCGGCACCTACCTCGTTAAGCTGCGCGTAGGAGACCAGATGACCAGCCAGAAAGTGGTGATTCTGTAGCCTACCGCTCAAACAACTACCCTTAAAAAGGGAGGACCAATTGGTCCTCCCTTTTTGTTTATTGGCCCCAACTGAAAAGTGGGGTTGACACCACGGCCGCAAGGCTGCAGATACTGGCCGGGGTAGGGGAGCCGCTGCACCGCAAAAGCCACGTACCTGTGCGCCCTTTGGATCGGCAGCTTGCCAGTGGAGGGGATGTGCATGCGCGCACCAATGCCCGTAGCGTTGAGCTGCATGTTTTGGATAGGCTACACACCCGATGCCAGGTTTACATTCTCTGCATGATAGCGCTGCGTGAAGAACACGTTGCGCATCTGTCAGGCGTATGGGCCATTAGCCAGACGTGAAGGCTAGTCAGCGCAAAAAAAAGCGCTGACCAATGGGCCAGCGCTTTTTGCAATCTGAGTAGAGAATGCCAACACCAGAGGGTTAGCTCTTCTTACGGCAATTTAGTTTTTGGTCAGCTTGTACTGGAAATTACCAGCATTCGACAGGTCCATGGTGATGGTGTAGTTGCCCGGCTCTGCAATAGCAATGTTGTCTCCACTGTAGTCGAGCAAACCATCGGGGGCAATGCCGTCGTCTTTCTTGCCATCACCAAAGTTGATGGGCCAGTCGTTGTTCGCGCGGAATTTGATTTCGCCAACACCCAGTGTGGTTGTTACCGACCACAGGTTGGTAGCAGGGTCGTAGGTCATCGGCGTATCCTTAGTCCAGGCGCCAGCCGTGGCCGAGCCAATTACGCCCCAGGTGGTTTTGGTAGCCAGGAAGGTCTGCTCCTTCAGGTCGATGCGCAGCTGGTAGTAGCCAGCACCCGTAACCTTAAAGTTCTCGCCAGGGGAAGTAACCTTACCGGTCGTGCCGTCGCCGGCATCACCGTAGATGCCTTTAGCATCGCTCCACTCCGGCGCACCCGTGATTTTGAACATCGTCGTAGCGTCGGGGAAGTAGATGTAGCCTTCGTACTTCTGCGCAGCGCTGGTGAAAGCGGCCAGCGTGGGAGCCGTAGCCGGCGACCAACCCTGGTGGGAGCCCGGAACCCATACCGTAGGATATACAACGATTGCGGCATAAGGCGTACCCGTCAGCGTGGTAACGGTAGAAGCCAGCGTTTTAACCTTGGCATTCACCACAGAAACGAGGCGCACATCGATAGAAGACTCCGAGCCGGCGGGCAGGCCCAGACCGTTGAAGATGTTGTTCAGGTCTTTAACCGTGGCCGTGTACGAGGTAGCCCCCGTGGGCAGGTTGATAGTTTTGGGAGCCGAGAAGTTGCCTCCGCGCTTGTCAAACTGCAGCGTGTATTGCTGGGCAGCTTGGTAGCCGAACTCGCCCGGCGTCCATTTGAACGTAGTGGCTTCATCGGCACCCTTGTCGGCAGACAGGGTCAGCGTTTTTTGGGAAACCGTGAGAGCAGGAGCGTTGCCAGGCTGTAGCGTTGCCTTAATTTCGTCTTTCTCGCAGGAGGAGAAAACGAGGATGGCAGCGCAAAGCCCAACGAGTTGGGTAATCCAGTTTTTCATAAACTTGGGGCTGTTAAGACGAAAAAATGAGTGTGAGGAATTACAGAAGCTGAACAGGTAGAAGACTACGAATTGTTCAGCCTCTGTAAAATTTCCTGACCGGTTACTGACGACCGTTATTCTGCTTCACGTTGGGGTTAGCAATCAGGTCGGAAGAGGGGATGGGGAATACCACCCGCGAGTCTTCTACTGCCGTTCCTTCGGGTACGCCACCTTTGAAAGGCCACACATAGGCGCCGGTGGTGTATTTGCCGAAGCGGATCAGGTCGGTACGGCGGTGACCTTCCCAGTACAGCTCCCGGCCCCGCTCGTTGAGAATCTCATCCAGCGAAAGGGAACCCAGCGCGCTGGCACCAGCCCGGCTTCTGATTTGGTTGACGTACGTCAGGGCCTGCGCCTCGCTACCGCCTTGTCCACCGCGCAACACGGCTTCGGCGTACATCAGCATCACATCGGCCAGACGGAACACGGGGAAATCGGTGTCGACAAAGTCGCCGTTGCCACCCGTGCCATCAGGCTTCGGATACCAGGAGCCGGGCGTTCCATCCAGGTTCACGTTGCGCCACTTGGTCACCGCGTAGCCGTCGTTGAAGTTACCGAAGTTGGAAATTTCCTTGCTCTGGCCGCTGGTGTAGAACATGGCCCGGTTGTCGCCTTCTGCGAACAGATCCACCAAGTTCTTTTTAGTGCGCAGGCCAGCCCAGCCAGTGTTGATGCCAAACTCGGCAGCATTCATGGAACCACCTACCGAAGCGTGGGTCAGGAACGTGGTGCCACCGAAGTTCTGGGTGTAAACGCCGTCGAAAACAACCGGGAAGACGATTTCGTTTTTGGCGGCCGTCGAGCCGTTGTCAGCCAGGAAGAGCGAACGGTACTCAGGAGCCAAGGAGTAACCCGAGTCGATAACCTTCTTAGCGTAGGTAATGGCGTCGGTGTACCGGTTCGTTTTAGCGAATACCTCGGCGTTCAGGTACAGCATCGTTTGCAGGGCCCAGCAGGCACCTTTGTCGGCGCGGCCGTATACGCTGCCAGGTTCCAGCAAAGAGCCTTCAATGGCTTTCAGCTCCGAGTCGATGTAAGCGAAGATTTCGGCGCTGGACTTCTGCTTGGGCAGCGTGCCCACTTTGTCCTCTTCCGTTACGAAGGGTACGCGGCCGAACAAGTCCAGCAGGTGAGTGTAAGTAAGAGCCCGCAGGAAACGGGCTTCGGCCCGGTACTGACGAACTTTTTCCGCATTCGCCCCGGAGATGCCGCGCTCCGACAGTTTGCCGTCGGTGGTCTGACGCAGGAACTCGTTACAGGCCGAAATCTGGAAGTAGAAACGCTCGTACATACCGCGGATGAACTGGTTATCCGCCGTCCACTGCACCCGGTTGAAGTCAGGAATACCTGGGTCACCCCACGCCAGCGTGGCCTCGTCGGTGGTTACTTCCTGCAGGTTGAAGTAGTTCCGCACGTAGTTGGAAAAGTCGCCGTTGATCTTTACCAGATCGTTGATTTCGGCGGCGCTACCAGCCTGTCCCTGACCCGTTATGGCCAAGCCGCCATAGAGACGGGCTACTACCTGCTCAATCTGGGCTGGGTCGCTGTAAATCACTTCCGCGCTGGCCCGGTACGTGGGCTGTTGATCCAAATCTTTAACGCAGGATGAGCTTACGGTCATCAGCGTTGCGGTGAGGGCCAGCAGGCCCAGACCACGGGTAAAAGAACTATGCATACTAAGAGAAGGAAGTAAGGGTTAGAAGCCGAAGTTCAGGCCGAGCGTGTACGTGCGGGGGCGGGGATAAACCGTGTTATCGATGCCGTTGGCAATTTCCGGATCAAGCCCGGAATATTTCGTAATCAGGAACGCGTTCTGAACAGCAAATGAGAGGCTTAAGTTCGAATTTTCTTTCACGAGGCTGCCGAAATCGTAGCCCAGCGTGATGTTCTGCATGCGCAGGAACGAGCCATTCTCGATGTAGTAATCGGACTGAATCTGCTCGGGCGAAGTCGTGGTGAAGCCCGTCTTCAGTACTTCCGGGGTAGAGTTGCGGTTGTAGCCGCTGGTGGGCACGTACAGCGAACGGGAACGGATGTTGTTGTACACGTAGTTGCCGATGTTGGAGCGCAGCGTGAAGGCCAGGCTGGCTTTGCCGTAGCTCATGTTGGAGCTGAAGCCCAGGATGGCCGTCGGGCGGGGCGACTTATAGCGGTAACGGTCAGCTACCGTGATGGCGCCATCCCCGTCGCGGTCTACAAATACACCTTCCAGGGGCTTGCCATCGGTGCCGTACACCTGCTGGTAAGGGAAGAAAGACTGTGCCTGATAATCAACCGAGTTCACCTGGATGTCGCCGTTGCCCACACCGTCGAAGTTGTTGATGCCACCGGTCAGGAAGTCGATGCGCTCAATCTCGTCGCTGGTCGTCAGCTTGGTGAGTTTGTTGCGGTTGAACGTCGCGTTACCGCTTACCGACAGGTTGAACTTGTCGCCTTTGATGGCGTCAACCGTGGTGATTACTTCCACGCCTTTGTTGGTGAGCGAACCTACGTTGAGCAGACCACCGTTGCTGGGGTAAGAGCCAGCCGCTACGAATACCTCGTTGATGAGGTCATCGGTGTCGCGCTTGTACACGTCAACCGAGCCGTACACGCGGCCATCAAAGAAACCGTAGTCCAGACCTGCGTTGTAGGTAGTGGTGGTTTCCCACTTCAGGTCAGCGCTGTAGAAGTCAGGCCGCAGAGTGGTTACGGGCTTGCCGCCAATCACGTAGGAAGAAGCGCGTACACCCTGGGTGTAGAAGGGCAGCGAAGGGTAGTAGTTGATACCGATGTCCTGCTGACCGGTCTGGCCGTAGCCCAAGCGCAGCTTGAAGTCGGAAATCAGCTTGGAGTCTTTCAGGAAGTCTTCGCCTTTCAAGCGCCAGGCCACCGAAGCCGAGGGGAAGTAACCCCACTTGTTGTTGGCAAAGCGCGAGGTGCCGTCGGCCCGGAAAGTACCGGTGAACAGGTAACGGTCTTTGATGTTTACGTTGGCACGGCCGAAGAACGAAACCAGGTTATACTGGTCCTGGAATTCAGTTTTGTTGTCGTAGGTCTTGTTGGCGGGCTGGAACAGGCTACCGTCGGCGCGCAGGTCGTCGAAGTTGTAGTTCTTGTTCTGGAATTCC
This sequence comes from Hymenobacter lutimineralis, assembly GCF_008271285.1. Taxonomy (NCBI): domain Bacteria; kingdom Pseudomonadati; phylum Bacteroidota; class Cytophagia; order Cytophagales; family Hymenobacteraceae; genus Hymenobacter; species Hymenobacter lutimineralis. Next base: position 13,352 of record NZ_VTHL01000007.1, read on the forward strand.
TGCCAGGAGTAACCGCCCAGTACGTCAAACTTAGCGCCGCCAATCTCGCGGTTGTACTTGAGCAGGGTTTCCAGCAGCTTGTTGTTCAGGTCCTGACGGTACTGCTGCTTCACGCCGCCGCGGTTGAAGTCGGTACCAGCCGTTTTGGGCACGTCAATCGTGCCTTTGCCGCGCTGCACGTCAAAACCCAGGTTCAGGTTGGCGCTCAGGCCCGAGAGGAAGGGCAGCTTATAATCGAGCTGGGCGTTGCCAATGCTGCGGTTTACGGTGCTGCGGTCGTTGCGCTGGTTGATGGCGCTTACCGGGTTGCGGGGGGCAATGGTGTTCAGGTTGCCGCTGGCATCCAAAACTTCGAAGTAGCCACCGAACGGAGCATACTCAGAGCTGGTGCTGGTGATGGGCTGGGTCGGGTCGAAGAACACGGCCGAGTTCACCGCACCCTGGTTGCTGAAGTTGTTTTCAATCTGGCTGGCGCGCAGGTTCAGATCTACTTTGAGGTTGTCGTTCAACAGGCGGGGCGAAACGCCTACCGAGCCGGAGTAACGCTTCAGGTCGTTGCGCTTCAGCAAGCCTTCCTGGTACAGGTAGCCACCCGATACGCGCACGGGTACATTGGCAATGGAGCCCATCAGGCTCACGTTGTTATCCGAGGTGTTAGCCGTGCGGTAGATGGCTTTCTGCCAGTCGGTGTTGCTGGTGCCCAGGGCGGCTTTCTGCGAAGCCGTACCGCGAGCATTTACCAGTGCCCGGAACTCGGGGCCATTGAGCACATCGACGTAGTCGGCAGCTTCCGAGATAGAGTAGTTAGTGCTGGCCGAAACCCGCAGTTTCTCGCCTTGCAAGCCGCGCTTGGTGGTTACGATGATAACGCCGTTGGAGCCGCGCGAACCGTAGATAGCCGTGGAGGAGGCATCCTTCAGGACGGAAATGCTTTCGATGTCGTTGGGGTTGATCAGGGCCAGCGGGTTGCTGGCGCCTTTCACGCCAATGTTGTCGACAGGCACGCCATCGATTACGATGAGCGGATCATTGGAAGCGTTCAGTGACGAACCGCCCCGGATCCGGATTTCCGAGCCGGCACCAGGGGCGCCGCCGGTAGTAACTTGTAAACCAGCTACTTTGCCCTGAACAAGCTGCTCGGGGTTGGTTACTTGGCCTTTTACAAATTCCTTTTCCGAAATCTGGGATACGGCACCAGTTACGTCTTGCCGACGCTGGGTACCGTAGGCCACAACCACGGCTTCATTCAGAAGCGTAGTGTTTTCCACGAGGTTCACGTCCACCGTAGAATTCTGACCGGCCGCTACTGTAACAGGGCGGCGCATGGTCGTAAAACCCACAAACGATGCAACAATCGTTTGCGGCCCGGCCGGCACATTCTGGATAGAGTACTGGCCATCGGAGTTGGTTGAGGTGCCCAGCGTCGTGCCGGAAATCAGCACGGTCACACCGGGGAGTCCCTGATTCTTTTCGTCCACAATCCGGCCGCTTACCGAGCCAGTTTGGGCCAGAGCGCTAGTGAACCCAGCACACACAAACAGAAGCAGAAACAGCAGTTTCGGCAAATAAGGGTGTTTCATTAAGTAGGTTGGTTGAAGGTAAGGGGAAAAAATTGTGAAAGTTGCATTAAGCCAAGGCAGCAGAGTTAGACCATAAGAAAAGTACAGTTCGAGTGCAAGTCTGCTCCTCCGCGGTAGAAAATAACAGCCCGGATGAAAGGCAGATTGCAGATATTCTCCGCAAGATAAACGTTTGAAAACAAGAAAAACAATGAATTCAAGCCCAGAATCTAGTATTGTAATAAGTCTATTTCGAGCGCGAATTTTCGCTCTTTTTCGAGCAGCGGTAGCAGAATTCGTTCACTCCGGTCATTATAGTTAGTAACTACTTACCCACGGCCACTTTATCCGGTTAGGCGGCCCAGCGAAAGGTTTTCCATTTGCAGCCTCAAATGGCCGATACGCTTACATAACACCTGGTTAAGCACCGATATTTTTTTCCGCGCCTGGAAGCTTCAAGAGGCAAATATTGCTGGAATGATAGTGTGAGCCCGCCTATACTATGTGTTCCGCTTTACTTTATCTAGCTTTACCTTCTATGAAACGCCTATTGCTTGCTTCTGTTATCGTAATGGAATTGTTGCTGGGGGCGGTGCGGGCCGGCGGCCGACCCGCACCCCGGTTAAAAGCCATTGAAATACCCGACCCAGTGCTGGTATTTTACCGGGAAAAGCCGCCGGGCACCGCTGCGCAGCAGTTGATCATGAACAGCTCTGAGCTGCCACTGCTGGCAAAACTTTCCTTCCTGGAACTGGTACAGCGTCCCAATATCTACTTCGATGGTATCGGTAACCGGGAACTGCCCGGTAAAAATAAGGAGGCAACCCGACTGCGGTTAGTGGGAACGTATGCGCTGGCCACGGGAAAGCCTTTACTGGCCCCCGACGGCCGGAGCCGCTACGTGCCGTTGCGGCAACCTAAGCAGCGCAAATTCTACGTGTGCTGGGACAATGCCAACCAGTTTCGGACCCTGACGGCCGGTATGGGTTTCACCACCAAAGTTGATTTTCAGGCCGATGTGCTGCCCGCGGTAGACTCAGTACGGGCGTTGTACGTATTGCGCGCCGTGCCCCCATCCCAGCAGGGTGCGGCCATCCGCTAATGTCTTGAGCGCACAGCCTTTTCCTTCAATGCGACTATTCCTTTCCACAGCAGCTTGGTTGATGGTGCTGACTGCACAGGCGCAGACTACGCTTAAAATCACCAGCGTACCTGCATCTACGCCCGCTACCGATGCTATTTACGTGGCTGGTACCTTCAACAACTGGAACCCTGGCGATGCAGTGTACCAGCTAGCTAAAAACTTAGATGGAACGTATGAACTGACCCTGCCCGCCACCGTAACCGGGGCGCTGGCGTTCAAGTTTACGCGTGGCTCCTGGGATAAAACCGAAACCAATGCCCAAAATGGAGATATTAGCAACCGAACCTACACGGTCACAGGTAGCCCGGTAACGGTGGCACTAACCGTAGCCAACTGGAAAGACTTAGGTGGCGGGTCCAGCGGCTGTGTGAGCACGGCCCTTAAGCCCAACGTGCAGGTGATGAGTGCCAGTTTTGCCATCCCCCAGTTAGGCCGTTCCCGCCGCGTCTGGATTTACCTGCCCACAGATTACGCCACTTCCGCGCGTCGCTACCCGGTGCTGTACTTGCACGATGGTCAGAACGTGTTCGATAAATGCACCAGCTTTTCGGGCGAGTGGGGCGTAGATGAGGCCCTGCGCCAGCTGCAGCAAAGCGGCCAGGACCCGATCGGTACCATTGTGGTGGCCGTGGATAATGGCGGCAGTTCCCGCCTGGATGAGTACTCGCCTTGGCGTAACCAGCAGTATGGCGGCGGAGAGGGGGAAAAGTACGTGGACTTTCTCGTACAAACCCTGAAGCCCTATATCGATGGCCAGTACCGGACGCTGACGGGGCGGGAGTATACGGGTATTGCCGGCAGCAGCATGGGTGGGCTGATTTCCGTGTACGCGGCCTTAAAGTACCAGGAGGTGTTCAGCAAGGTAGGCGTGTTTTCTCCGGCTTTCTGGTTTGCCAAAGAACCGCTGTTTGACTACGTAAAAACGGCCGGTCATCACCAGCCCATTCGGTTTTACTTTGTAGCCGGCACCAAAGAGAGTGAAACCATGGTGCCATACATGGCGGAAATGCGGGATGCTCTGCAAGCGCAGGGCTTTCCGGCTGCCGATATGAGCTACCACGCAATGGAAGATGGCCAGCACGCCGAGTGGTTCTGGCAGCGGGAGTTTCCATCGGCCTTTCAATGGCTGTTTTCGTCTGCTGTAACTAGTACCCGCAAGTCCCACGTGGCCCTGGCGTTTAGTGCTTATCCCAGCCCGGCCCGCGAACGGCTTAGCCTGCAATTACCCGCAGAGGTGAAGGAAGCCAAAATAGAAATTATCGATACTGCGGGCCGTTCGGTACTGAAAGCGAAAGTGCGCGGAAGTACACCGCTTGATGTAAGTAGCATAGCGCGAGGATATTATATCTTGCGGGTTAAGGCCGGAAATACCAGTGGCCGCCAAGCCTTTTTCAAAGAGTAGGGTCAGCAATACTACTTAAACTGTTTTTTGCCCCGGCTCTAAATTGCCTTGCACAATTCAATCCGCTTATTACCTTTGCAGCACATCGTTTCTCAACAATGACTTCTTTCTCAGCGCAGCAAGCTTGGTGGTGGCCCTACGGAAATTCCGGACGGGACTCCCTGTGCGTGCGTTAGAGCAACCTTCAACGTATCGACTCAACAGAAAGCCCGGCCGTCCGCCGGGCTTTTTTTGTGCCCTGCCGCCTCCCTTCTCCCTCTTCCATCACCTCGTTCCTGTATGCACACTTTTCAGCTTCACACGCGCTACCTCCGGGTGCTGGCCGATACCGTAACGCCCGTGGGCCTCTACCTGCGCCTGCGTGACCGGTACGACAATTGCCTGCTGCTGGAAAGCTCCGACTACCACGGCCAGCAGAACGCGTTCAGCTACCTGGCCTTCGACCCGCTGGCCCGCTTTGAGCTGCGCGGCCGGGAGCTAACCCTCACGCTGCCCGACGATACCACCGAAACCGAGCTGCTCGACTCGCCCCGCGCGGCTCTGGCCCGCCTGCAGGCCTTTGCGGCCAGCTTCCAGACCGAGGATACCGGCCACGACTTCATCACGGGCGGGCTATTCGGGTACCTGGGCTACGAGGCAGTGCAGGCCTTCGAGGACCTCACGCTCAACCCCGACAAGCAGCCTGCCGGCCAGATTCCGGACATCCTGTACGGCACCTACCGCTACGTCATTGCCATCAACCACTTCCGCAACGAGCTGTACGTGTTCGAGCACACGCTGCAGGGCCAGGAGGTGGACGAGGACGGGCTGACCAAGCTGGTGAACCTGATCCGCAACCCTTCGTTGCCCGATTTCAAGTTCCGGACGGAAGGGGAGGAGCGCACCAACCAGACCGACGAGGAGTTCCTCAAGGTGCTGGCCCAGGGCCAGCAGCACTGCCTGCGGGGCGACGTGTTTCAGATTGTGCTGTCGCGCCGGTTTCAGCAGGGCTTTTCGGGCGACGAGTTTAACGTGTACCGGGCGCTGCGTTCCATCAATCCCTCGCCTTACCTGTTCTACTTCGATTACGGTTCCTTCAAGATTTTCGGGTCGTCGCCGGAGGCGCAGGTGCGCATCCAGGGCCGCGAGGCCAGCCTGTTCCCGATTGCGGGCACCTTCCGCCGCACCGGCCACGATGCCGAGGATGCCGCCCTGGCCCAGAAGCTGGCCGACGACCCCAAGGAAAACGCCGAGCACGTGATGCTGGTGGACCTGGCCCGCAACGACCTGGCCCGCCACGGCGACAACGTGCGGGTGAAAACCTTCCGCGAAATCCAGTTTTACTCGCACGTGATTCACTTGGTGAGCGAGGTGAATGCTACCCTGGCCGCCGGCACCAACTCCCTGCAGGTGGTGGCCGATACTTTCCCGGCCGGCACGCTCTCGGGCGCCCCCAAGCACCGCGCCATGCAGCTCATTGATGGCCTGGAACCAACCGCCCGCGGCTACTACGGCGGTGCCATCGGCCACTTGGGCTTCAACGGCGACTTCAACCATGCCATCATGATTCGCTCGTTTCTGAGCACCGCCGACCAGCTCTACTTCCAGGCCGGGGCCGGGGTGGTAGCGGCTTCCGACATCAACTCCGAACTCAACGAAGTGCATCACAAGCTAGCCGCCCTGCGCAAGGCGCTGCAGGCCGCGGAAGCTATTTAAGTAGTGATACAGATGCGCAGAATCTGGCTTGCTCGCCAGTGCTCTGCTCGGCCTCCCTCACTACACTCTTACTAATCTATCTACTCACTACCTAGTACTCTCTACTAAACCATGAACATTCTCGTTCTCGACAACTACGACTCCTTTACCTACAACCTCGTGCAGGTGCTGCGGGAGCTGGGGCATACCAGCAACGTAACCGTGATTCGCAACGACAAGCTGGCCGTGGACGACGTGGCCGCCTACGACGCGGTGCTGCTGTCGCCCGGTCCCGGCGTGCCGTCGGAAGCGGGCCTGATGCCCGAAATCATCCGCCGCTACGCACCTTCCAAGCGCATCCTGGGCGTGTGCCTGGGCCACCAGGGCTTGGCCGAGAGTTTTGGTGGGGAGCTATACAACTTGCCCCAGGTGCTGCACGGCCTGGCTACCGACGCCCACCTCACTGCCCCCGACAAGCTGTTCGAGGGCCTGCCCGATACCTTTAAAGTAGGCCGCTACCACAGCTGGAGCGTGCGCCCCGAGAGCGTACCCGCCGAGCTGGAAGTCACCGCCCTCGACGCCGACGGTCAGGTGCTGGCCTTCCGCCACCGACAGTATGATGTGCGCGGCGTGCAGTTCCACCCCGAGTCCATCCTCACCGAGCACGGCCACCAGATGCTGCGCAACTGGCTGAGTTAAAGTAGAACGTCATGCTGAGCGGAGTCGAAGCATCTCTACCTCTGACTAATAAACTGGCATTATAACGAAGCGGTAGAGATGCTTCGACTCCGCCTCCGGCTCCGCTCAGCATGACGGGCAAACATCCATCAGCGAAATCCTTTTAATCCGCATACTCTGCGATTCAATTGTGAAACAGATTCTGAATAAACTATTCGACCAGCAGCTGCTGACTCACCCCGAGGCGCTGGAAGCCATGCTGCGCATTGGGCAGGGCGAGGCCAACGCGGCGGAAATGGCGGCCTTCATGAGCGTGTACCGGATGCGCCCCATTTCGGTGCCGGAGCTGGCGGGCTTCCGCGAGGCCCTGCTGAGCCTCAGTCGCGACCCGGAGCTGGGCACCCGCGACACGGTGGACATTGTGGGCACCGGCGGCGACGGCAAAGACACGCTCAACATCAGTACGCTGGCCTGCTTTGTGGTGGCCGGGGCCGGTTACAAGGTTACCAAGCACGGCAACATTGGCGTGTCGTCGGTGTGCGGATCGTCGGATGTGCTGCAGCAGCTGGGCGTGGAGTTTGGCGTCGGCAATGACGTGCTGCAGCGGCAGCTGGAGCGGGCTGGCATCTGCTTCCTGCACGCCCCGGCCTTCCACCCGGCCATGCGCCACGCCGGGCCGGTGCGCCGGGAGCTGGGCGTGCGCACGTTCTTCAACATTCTGGGCCCCCTGGTGAACCCCGCGCGGCCGAAATTTCAGGTGGCGGGCACCTTCAGCCTGGAGCTGCTGCGCCTCTACCACTACCTGCTCCAGCAAACCGACACCCGCTACGCCGTGGTGCACGCCCTGGATGGCTACGACGAACTCTCGCTGACGGCCGCCGCCAAGCTGGCCACGCCCGAGGGCGAGCGGGTAGTATCGGCCGCCGACCTGGGCCTGACCCTGAACCAGCCCGAGGAGCTGGCCGGCGGCCGCACCGCCGCCGAATCGGCCGCCATCTTTGTTGATGTGTTGGAAGGCCGCGCCACCCGCGCCCAGCGCGACGTGGTAACGGCCAATGCGGCCCTGGCCATCGGCTGCCTGGAACCTACCTTCAGCTTCTCCGACAGCTTGGCCGCCGCCCGCGAGTCGCTGGACTCCGGCCGCGCCCGCCAGGCGCTGCGGGAGCTGGTGGCGGCTATCTGACCCCAGTAAACAGGTCCTGTCATCCTGAGCGGAGCGAAGGACCTTATCAAACCAGAACGACCCTTGTTGTTATGCTTCGTGCTGACTGTATAAGGTCCTTCGCTCCGCTCAGGATGACACACGTAACCAAGAGTACCCAACACCATGACCATTCTCGATACCATCATTGCCCATAAGCGCCAGGAAGTTGCCACCCGCCAGAGCTTGGTGCCGGTGAAACTGTTGGAGCAAAGCTTCTACATGCCGGCCCAGCCGCTTAGTTTGCGCCGCTACCTGCTGCGCGACGATTTGAGCGGCATCATTGCCGAGTTCAAGCGCAAATCGCCCAGTAAGGGCATCATCAACGCCCACGCTCCGGTGGAGCGCACCACGCTGGGCTACATGCAGGCCGGGGCCTCGGCACTTTCGGTGCTGACGGATACGGAGTTTTTCGGCGGCAAGAACGAGGACCTGACTACGGCCCGGCGCTTTAATTTCTGCCCCATCCTGCGCAAGGATTTCGTGGTGGATGAGTACCAGATCATCGAAGCCAAGAGCCTCGGGGCCGACGCCGTGCTGCTGATTGCGGCCGTGCTCAGCGGCGAGGAAGTGCTGCGCCTGGGCCGGCTGGCCAAAAGCCTGGGTATGGAAGTGCTGCTCGAAATCCACAACGCCGAGGAGTTGGACAAAACCCTGCACCCCGACGCCGTGAGTCTGGTAGGCGTGAACAACCGCAACCTGCACGACTTCTCCGTGAGCCTCGACACGTCCGGTGAACTGGCCCAGCGCATCCCCGATGAGTACGTGAAGGTGACGGAAAGCGGCCTGAGTACCGCCGCCGACATTGAAGCCCTGCGCGCCGTGGGCTACCGCGGCTTCCTGATGGGCGAAACCTTCATGCGCCACTCCCGCCCCGAAAAAGCCTGCGCCGCCCTAGTGCAGCAGCTCCGCGTCACCGAGGCGGTAACGTTGCTGTAAGGCCAGAACGAAGAAATAGAACGTCATTCCGAGCGAAGGCGCAGCCGAAGCCGAGGAATCTCGCCAGAGGGTAATCAATAGTACTACAACATCAGCACGCGAGATGCTTCGACTGCGGCTGCGCCTTCGCTCAGCATGACGTTTCATTCAGCATGACGTTTCATTCAGCGTAACGAATTACACTCCCTCATGCCCACCAACCCCCACCACATGCCTCACCTTAAAGTCTGCGGGATGGCCGATGCCGACAGCCTGCGGGCGGTAGCGGCGCTGCAGCCCGATTTTCTGGGGTTCATCTTCTACCCTGCGTCGAAGCGGTACGTGGGGGAGCGGCTGCCGGCGGCAGCGGTGCGGGCGTTGCCGGCCGCCATCCGCAAGGTAGGCGTGTTCGTGGACGACGACGCGGCCACGATGCTGGCGCGGGTGCGGGAGTTTGATTTGCAACTGGCCCAGCTCCACGGCCACGAAACGCCCGAAACCTGCGCCGCGGTGCGGACTGGCGGCGTACCGGTGGTGAAGGCCTTTGCAGTGGGTGAGGGGTTCGACTTTGCGAAGCTCCAGCCCTACATGGGCTGCGTGGACTATTTCCTCTTCGACACGGCCGGTCCCCAGCCCGGCGGCAACGGCACTGCCTTCGACTGGACGCTGCTGCAAGACTACAACCTGCCGGTGCTCTATTTCCTGGCCGGCGGCATCGGGCCGGAGCATGCAGTGGCGCTGCGCAACCTTCGGCTGCCCGGCCTGTTTGCTCTGGACCTGAACAGCCGCTTCGAAACCACACCGGGCACCAAGGATGCCGACCGGCTGGACGCCTTTTTTCAGGAGCTGAAAGCATAACAAGCCAGCATCATACACAGGCAGATTCCGCTAACGACGGATACAAGAAAGCTATGAGCGAAATAAAAATTGCGCTGGACTGGACGGTGAATACCAACCACACGGGCTTTGTGGTGGCCCAGGAGTTGGGCTGGTACGCGCAGCACGGGCTGCAGGTGGAACTGCTGACCCCGGAGGCCGACAACTACGCCCTGACTCCGGCCAAGAAGGTAGAGCTGGGTCAGGCCGACTTTGCGCTTTGCCCGCTGGAAAGCATCATCAGCTACCGCACCAAGGGCCGGCCGTTCGATGCCATAGCCGTGGCCGCCCTGCTGACGGAAGACCTGAGCAGCATCGTGACGCTGAAGCGACCAGATATTCAGTCGCCCAAAGACTTGGCCGGCAAGATCTACGCCTCGTATCAGGCTCGCTACGAGGATCAGATAGTGGCGAAGCTGCTGGAAAACGACGGTGCTACCGGCCCGCTGACCATCACCTACCCCGAGAAGCTGGGCATCTGGAACACGTTGCTGCAGCAGCAGGCCGATGCCACTTGGATTTTCGATAACTGGGAAGGCGTGCAGGCCCGGCAGCAGGGCGTGGAGCTGACCAGCTTCCGCCTGGCCGATTATGGCATTCCGTACGGTTACTCCCCCGTCATCATGGCGTCGGAAAAGCGAGTGCAGGAAAACGGGGAGGCCTACCGGACGTTTCTGCGGGTATCTGGGCAGGGCTTCCTGCATGCCAAAGACCACCCGGAGGAGGCGGTGGCGCTGCTGGAAAAGGTAGTGCCCGCCGCCGACCGCAACCCCGGTTTCCTGCTCGAAAGCCAGCAGTATACGGCCGAATACTACGGCAGCGGCTCCAGCTGGGGCCACATGAGCCCCGCCAAGGTGCAGCGCTACCTGGACTGGCTGGCCGAGCATGGCCTGGAAACCCAGAAGCTGCCGCTGCCGGAAGTCATGACCAACGACCTGTTATAAGAACCCTTTTTTGCGTCTGATTTCGCGGGATAATCCACTGCGAGACCCTGCGCCATCCACCCCGAGACCCTGCGAAAAACCATCATGAAACCAACCTACCAACAACCCACGGAGCGCGGCTACTACGGCCAGTTTGGGGGCGCGTTCATTCCCGAAATGCTCTACCCCAACGTGGAGGAGCTGCGCCAACAATACCTGAGCATCATGGCCGAGCCGGAGTTCCAGCAGGAATACCAGCAGCTCCTGCGCGACTATGTGGGTCGGCCCACGCCGCTGTTCGAGGCCAAGCGGCTGTCGGCCAAGTACAACACCCGCATCTACCTCAAGCGCGAGGACCTCTGCCACACCGGCGCCCACAAGGTGAACAACACCGTGGGGCAGATTCTGCTGGCTAAGCGCTTGGGCAAAACGCGCATCATTGCCGAAACCGGCGCCGGTCAGCACGGCGTGGCTACGGCTACGGTGTGCGCCCTAATGGGTATGGAGTGCATTGTGTATATGGGCGAAGTGGACATGGAGCGGCAGAAGCCCAACGTGTACCGCATGCGCCTGCTGGGGGCCGAGGTGCGGGCGGCCATGAGTGGCAGCCGCACCCTCAAAGATGCCACCAACGAGGCCATCCGCGACTGGATCAGCAACCCCGTGGATACGCATTACATCATCGGCTCGGTGGTGGGTCCGCACCCGTACCCCGACTTGGTGGCGCGCTTGCAGGCCGTTATCAGCGAGGAAATGCGCAAGCAGCTGCTGGAGAAAACCGGCTCCGAGCTGCCCCAGTACGTGGTAGCCTGCGTGGGCGGCGGCTCCAACGCGGCCGGCGCATTCTACCACTTCCTAGAAGAGCCCTCGGTACAGCTGGTGGCCGTGGAAGCCGCCGGGCACGGCGTGCACTCGGGCCACTCGGCCGCCACCTCGGTGCTGGGTACGCCAGGCATCATCCACGGCAGTCGTACGCTGCTGATGCAGGACGAGGACGGCCAGATTACCGAGCCGTACTCCATTTCGGCGGGCCTCGATTACCCCGGTATCGGGCCGCTGCACGCCTTCCTGGCCGATTCTAAGCGCGCCCGCTTCATCAGCATCGAGGATGAAGACGCCCTGAAAGCCGTGGCCGAATGCAGCCGCCTCGAAGGCATCATCCCCGCCCTGGAAACCGCCCACGCCATTGCCGCCCTCGGCCAGCTCGGCGCCGGCCCCGACGATGTGGTGGTCATCAACCTCTCCGGCCGCGGCGACAAGGACCTGGAAACCTACATCAAGTACGCTGACGCTATTATGTAATGCCAAACCATCTGTCATCCTGAGCGAAGCGAAGGACCTTACCACGCGTGAACAAGTCGTTTACAAGTAATCTAGGCGTGATAAGGTCCTTCGTCCTCGCTTGATGCGCGACATGCTCAGGATGACAGGGCCGCTGATATGAACCGAATCAAAGACGCCTTCGCCAAAAAGCAGAAAAACCTGCTGAACATGTACTTCACGGCCGGCTACCCGCGCCTGCACGACACCGTACCGCTGATTAAAGCCCTGAGTGAGGCCGGGGCCGACCTCATCGAAATCGGAATGCCGTTTTCGGATCCGCTGGCCGATGGGCCGGTAATTCAGGCCAGCAGCACGGTGGCTCTGGCCAACGGCATGAACCTGCGGGTGCTGTTCGAGCAGCTGCAAGGCATCCGGGAGAGCGTGCCCGAAACGCCGATTCTGCTCATGGGCTACCTCAACCCGGTGATGCAGTTCGGAGTGGACAACTTCTGCCGCGAAGCCGCAGCCGCCGGGGCCGATGGCATCATCCTGCCCGACCTGCCCCTCGACGATTACGTGGCTGAGTATCAGGACATCTTCCGCCGCCACAACCTGCGGCCAGTGTTCCTCATCACCCCACAAACCGCCCCGGAGCGCATCCGCCGCATCGACGAACTAACCGATTCGTTCCTGTACCTCGTATCGGGCCCCGGCACCACGGGCGGGGCCAACACCCAGGCCGAGGGCGTGCAGGAAGCCTATTTCCAGCGCATCGAGGCCATGAACCTGCACAACCCCCGCCTCATCGGCTTCGGCATCGGCGACAAAGCCTCGTTCCAGAATGCCTGCCAGTACGCCGAGGGCGCCATCATCGGCTCCGCGCTGATTCGCGCCCTGGATGGCGTGGACGACGCCCCGGCTGCGGCCAAGCGGTTTGTTTCTTCTGTAATCAACTAAGTAGCTTCCGAAAAATTGTCATCCTGAGCGGAGCGAAGGACCTTATCACGCGTGAACGACATAGTTCGGTAGAAAGCCAAACGTGATAAGGTTCTTCGCTCCGCTCAGGATGACAGAGGATTCTCCCCCTACCAGAACATGATCATCCAACTCGACCCCCATATCACCGCCGCCGATAAAGCTGCCATTGAAGCCCGCATTCAGGAGCTGAAATACAAGGCCACGGAGGTGAAAACCCAGCGCGCCCACTACCTGGTGGCCATCGGCAAGGCCGATGTGGATTTGCGCACCATTGGTCAATTGCCCGGCATCTTGGACATCCACCGCGTGTCGGACGATTACAAGCTGGTGAGCCGCAAGTGGCGCGTGCGCCCCACGGTGCTCGACCTCGGCGACGGGGTGCGCATCGGGGAAGGCTCGCTCACGCTGGCCGCCGGCCCGTGCAGCATCGAGAGCGAGAAGCAGATGGAGCTGATCATGCAGCACCTCGTGGACAACGACGTGCGCATCATGCGCGGGGGCGTATTCAAGCCCCGCTCGTCGCCGTACGCGTTCCGCGGGCTGGGCATGGAAGGCCTGAAGGATTTCCACCGCATGGCCCGGGAGCGGGGCATCAAGATTGTGACGGAGGTCATGCAGGTGTCGCAGGTAGAGGAGATGCACGACTACGTGGACGTGTTCCAGGTAGGCGCCCGCAACACCCAGAACTTCAACCTGCTCGACGCCCTGGGCGGTGTGGATAAGCCCGTGATGATTAAGCGCGGCATTTCCGGCACCATCGAGGAGCTGCTGTCGTCGGCCGAGTACGTGTTTTCGGGCGGCAACGAGAAGCTGATTCTCTGCGAGCGAGGCATCCGCACCTTCGAAACCGCCTCGCGCAATACGCTGGATTTGAACGCGGTGCCCATCCTGAAGGAGAAAACCCACCTGCCCGTTATCGTGGACCCCTCGCACGGCATCGGCATCCGCGAGTACGTGCCCACCATGGCCCTGGCCGGCGTCATGGCCGGTGCCGACGGCATCATCTACGAAGCCCACGAGAAACCCGAAGAAGCCGCCTCCGATGGTGCCCAGACCCTGAATTTTGCCGAGTCGGAGCGCCTGATCCGCAACCTGCGCAAAGTGTACGCCCTGCGCCAGGAGCTGGAGTAGGAGCGTGACGTTCTATTCGGTTTCGGATGCAATTCAGAACGATGTAGAGACGCGACACTTCGCGTCTCGTCGTTGAACGACCCGGCACCACTCCAATCAAAACAACATCAGCAACGACGAGACTCCAACTATTGTGTCTCTGCATCACACAACCCGCCCCGGCCCATGGAAGCCAGGGCGGGTTTTTATATAGCGGAAGTCCGATCTACTGTTACCTTGCCGGTATGTTCTTCGGCTTCAACCTGTACAGCGGCTTGCTGCTGCCGTTTTTCCTGCAAGGCATCATTGTGGCGGTGGTGCTATGGGCCCGGCGCCGGCGCGAGGATATGGCGGCCGACGGCTGGCTGGCTTTGCTGCTGCTGCTGTTTGCCCTGCGGCTGGCCCAGTGGATGCTGGGCTTTGCCGGCTGGTACGACTCGCACGACGGACGCACGACGTTTATGTTCTACTGGCCGTTCAGCAACTGGCTGGCGGTGGGGCCGGCGCTGTACTTCTACTTCCGCAACCTCACCAACCAGGAGTTCCGGCTGCAGCGGCGGCACTGGTGGCACTTCGCGCCCGCGCTGGCGGTGCTGGCGTGGCGGCTACTGGTGTTCGGCTACGATATCGGCTGGTGGCATAGTCTGCGGGGAGAACTGCTGCCGGAGCACTTTGGCACCAAAGGCCCTTTGGCTGCTTGGGCTGACTGGCAACCGCTGTACTATGTGCTGGATGCGTTGGGCTACCTCTCGGTGCTGACTTACGCGGTGCACACCCTGCGGGCCTACCGCGCCTACGCCCACTACCTCAACGACAACTTCTCCGATACCGAGCAGCTTCGGTTTCGGTGGCTGCGCAACGTGTTGGTAGCCGTGGTAGTGGGTACCGGCGTCACGCTGGTCTTCGGCCTAGTTAACCTTTTCATTACGCCCCTCAATTACGTGCAAAGCTGGTACGACTACCTGTTCACCGGCCTGCTGATCTATTACCTCAGCATCTCGGGGCTCCTGACAGGCTACCGCCTGGGTGCCCTGCGCTTCCAGCTGCCAACGGCCACTGATACTCCGGGGCCGGCTGAGTTGCTATCAATTACTACAACGGAAGTAGCTTACGCTGCCGGATCTGCTGCCACGGGCGCCTTGGGTCCGGTATCAGGTCTGGCTGAAACTACCGATCCGGCCAATGCAGCGGTGGTGGCCACTGCGCCATTGAAAACCCAAACAACAGCCGCCACCGCACCCGATGCGGAGCTGGCCCGCTGGACTACCCGGCTGCTGAACCATATGCAGACAGCCCGGCCCTATCTGGAGCCTGAGCTGACGCTGGGTGAGCTGGCCACCCAGCTGCGCACCAACACATCCTGGCTTTCTCGGGTCATCAACACCGGTTGCGGCCAGAACTTCAACGACTTCGTGAACGAGTACCGGGTGCGGGAAGCCGAGCGCCGCCTCCGCGACCCGCAGTTCCGGCAGTATACCTTGCTGGCTCTGGCGTTGGCGGCCGGTTTCAACTCCAAGTCCACGTTCAACCGCGTCTTCAAAAAGCTCCGCGGCCAGACGCCCAGCGAAGCCGCCCGGCAGCTGTAGAAAGGCATCCTTGCGTCTCGTCGTTGAACGACTGGGCCTGCATCAACAGGAACGATGTAGAGACGCGGCATTTCGCGAAGCTGTTCAAGAAGTAGGCCTAACGAAATTTCTTTGTCATCCTGAACAGCTACCGGGCTCTGCATTGAACGATTCGGCATCATGCATGGCAAGCAACCGCAGCAACGATGCGGCCCGATGGGTTTCCTCTCTGCAGCGGCCTGGTGCCAATCTATAAGTTGAGGTGTCCCAGACTGTAAAATGGAGCGTATGGGCGCTGACTGGGCGTTTCCTTTGGAGCATCGTTTCACTTCAACCTCCAACTAACTGCCATGCGTATTTTCCTGCCTTTCCGTCCGGTCGTCATTGCCACTTGCGCAGCCGTGTTTCTCCTCGTTACGGCTTGCTGGGCGGGGATTACCTCCAATCTGCTTATTGAGCCGGGTAAGCAGTTTGCGCTGGGCGGCGGGCAGTTGGGTGCCTTCAGAGTAGTAGCTCATAATGTGGGGAAGGTGCCGGTTGAAATCAAGGAGCGCCCCCGGGGCGGTGGTAACTTCGGTAAAACTACTTTGGCTCCTGGGGCCCGGGGCACACTGCGGTTTATGGCCGGCTCCACAGCGCTGCTGCTAAATCCATCTGCTCAGCAGGCTCGTCTCGACCTTAAAATCACAGGCGACACTCGATTGAGCATGACCTATGAGGCCAATGGTAAGCAATAAGCTATGCTTACGCATTCCTTGCACCGAATCGTCAATATAAGTGGAGGCAATTTTGTAAATAGGCTATGAAAATAAAGGGGGGGTGTTGAGAAAATTATTGTCTTTTCTTTGTGTTTTACCTTGGGCTAGAGGGGGGATTTGGGTAATGATGGTACGGACTAGGATTTTGGCCATGAAAAATAAACTAGGGTGCTGAATAGTTTATTCCGGAAGTCTTCTATATTTGCATCATCATGCTAATCCTAACCGCGAAATGCAATGTGGCCATTAATCGTCCTGTCCAGGGCGAGGTCGGGCGCTTTTGCGGGTATGAATGGTAGAACACAGCATGCTTCTTCTACTCTGAAATCCACTTAAGAGCCCGCCTCCCGCAAGGAGCCGGGCTTTTTTAATGCCACGTGTTATGCTTGAGCAGCGTTACGACCAGTACACCACGCAAGATCAGCTGGTATGGAAAGTGTTGTTTGACCGTCAGACCGCATTGTTGCACAAGCGGGCCTGCTCGGCGTTTGGCCAGGGTTTGGCAGGCGTAGGCTTTCACCGAAATGCTATTCCAAGGTTCGAGGAAGTAAGCCAGCGGCTGTACAAAGCCACTGGCTGGCAGCTGGAGCCGGCAAAGGGCATGCTCAACGATGCGGACTTTTTTGGGTTGCTGGCCCAGCGTAAGTTTCCGGCCACCGTCTGGATCCGCAGCATGCAGCAGTTCGACTTCATTGAGGAGCCCGATCTGTTCCACGGCGTGTTCGGGCACGTGCCCCTGCTTATGGATCAGGCCTTTGCCGATTTCCTGCACTTCCTGGGCCAGGTGGCTGCCCAGCACCTGAACGATGCCGTGGCCCTGGCGCGCCTGGAGCGGCTCTATGGCTTCACGGTGCAGTTTGGGCTGGTGGAGGAATACGGCCAGACCCGTATGTACGGGGCGGGTCTGCTGTCTTCCTCGGGCGAAATTCACCATTGCCTCGGCGACGTAACGCGCCGCTTCCCCTTCGATCTGGCCACCGTGCTGCACACGCCCTACAGCGAAGCGCACCTCCAAGACCAGTACTTCGTGCTCAATAGCTGGGACCAACTCACCGAAAGCGTAGCCGAATTGGCTGCCTTGCTCTCGAGTGGCTGGGAACTGCAGCCGGTGGAGTAGTAGGCTGGGAAAGTTGAAAGATTAGCTGCCTGGCAGAAGCTACTAATTTGGTTATGGGCTGTTCTGGCTAATACGACCAGCCCAGGCGGCGGTACACGAAATGTAGTAGCCACAGCGGACCGATAAGCAGAAACTGCAGGTCTTTCAGAAAGCTGGGTTTCTTACCTTCCACCTTGTGCCCCCAAAATTGGCCTACCCAGGCCAACACGAAGATAAGCAGGCACACGGCCCAAAGGGGGAGAGGTACACCGGCTTCTACCACTCGCAGGATTAGCGCCATAACCACCCACACCAGCACCATGCCTACTGCCAGAGGCACCGATAGGCGCAGGTAGTAACCCACAGCCAGCACCATTACTACCGTAGCCCAGTTCAGCCAGGGGCTAATGGCGCGCACCCCCTCCGGCACTGGCACCGACCACAGCAGGCCAAGAATGGAAAACATAATGAGTGGAACGCACACCCAGTGCACCAGCTTGTTGGTGGGGTTTTGGTGACTTTCGCCGTATTCGGCAAGAAGGGCAGGTAAGGCAGACATAAGCAGAGCGTAGGAGTGGGAGAGAAGAAAGCTACGGGGTTTGCTGGCTGTATCCAAATGATAAAGCCCACAAAAAAGCCCTTCCTGCTTAAGGGAGGGCTTTTTTGTGGGCGCAGAAGCGAATGGGGCTTTACCCTTTCAGCTTTAAGGCCTTGCGCAGGTAGGCCAGGGAAAGCGCATGGGCATCTTCCGCAAACTGACGGTTGTACTTCGGGTTCGATGGATTGGCAAACGCGTGCTCGGCATCGTAAAACTTCACCGTAAGCTTCTTCTTGGCAGCGGCCATATCCTTGGTGAATTGGGCAACCACCTCTGGCGTAATGGATTTATCCTGCTGGGCAAAAATGCCGAGTACGTCGGTGTTGAGGGTCTTCAGGCGGGCAACGTCTTTCTCCGGCATGCCATAATACATAATGGTACCCACAGCTTTGGGCCCGGCCAACAGCGCCGTCTGCAGACTCCAGCCGCCACCAAAGCACCAACCCAAAGTGGCAATCTGCGCATTGTTGCCTACATGCAGCATAGCCCCCTTAATAATTGCTTCGGCACGCTCAGTAGTTACGCCCTGCATGAGCTTGGCTGCTTCTTCGGCGGAAGTGGCCACCTGCCCATCGTATAAGTCCAGGGCAATAACGTTCACGCCTTTCAACTCATTGGCGTAGCGGAACGACTCCTTTTTGATGTAATCGTTCAGGCCCCACCACTCGTGCAGCACAAACAGGTACTTGTCGGAGCGTACGTTGCTCTTGATTTCAAAACCACGGGCGCTTTTGCCATCGGCCGTACTGAATTCAATCATCTCACCCGGCCCTTCATACTGGTAGGGGGTGGGGTCTTCGTGGCCCCGTACAAATTCTTCGTTGGTAGCCAGCATTGCAAATACTTCCGTAGCCTTGCCCGGCTTGGCACAGCAACTGGCCGGGCTCTGGGCACGGGCCAGGGAGAAAGTGGCAAACAGCGCCACGCACAGGATAACAAGCTTTTTCATGACGGTAGGGAGGGTTATAGAGCGTTGAGGAGGCAAACAAACGAAAAAGCCGCGAATCAACCCTCCTCCGGCTAGAATGCGGCCTTGCTTGGCGCACCTGTCTGGATAGAAGCGCGCAGCTCCGTGAGCAGGGCATAGAGCCCCACGTAGGTACGGTTAAGGTAGATAAAATGCTCGGAGCCGCGGGGCTCACGCTGCTGGCGCAACTCGGGCTGCTGCATGAGGTCGTCGCCGAGGGCGTAGAGGCTTTGCATGTAGGCCGGGTCGCCAAAGTCGAAGGCGGGCTGGCGAAACGGGCGGCCCACGAGTGCCAGCGAGGCCTGCATGGTGCGCACGTAAAACTCCCGGCGGGCAGGGGCATCTTCGACGCGCAGCACGCCGGCTTCTTCCAACAACGCCGCCAGTTGGGTAGGGTTGGCCAGCGTTTGGGGCGTCAGCAGGGCGGTGAACAGGCGGTGCACTTCGGCTGGAATTTCCTTGACGCAGCCAAAATCCAGCACCCCCACCGTACCGCCGTTGGTAGCAGTGAGCAGGAAGTTGCCCGGGTGCGGGTCGGCGTGTACCTGACGCAGCTCATTGAGCTGGAACATGTAGAAGTCCCACAAGGCTTGCCCCAACTGGTTACGTACATCCTGGCTGGGATTGGTAGCCAGAAACTCCTTGAGGTGCTGACCCGGCAGCCAATCCATCGTCAGGATACGGGCCGCCGACAGCTCGGGGTAGTAGTGGGCAAACTGCAGGTGGGCGAGGCCGGCGCAGGCCTGGGCAATGTACTGGCCGCGCCGCAATTCCAGGGCGTAGTCGGTTTCTTCGAGCAGGCGGGTTTCGACCTCCTGCATATACGGCCGCACGGTGGCTTCGTCGAGGCCCAGCACGCGCAAAGCAATAGGCTTTACCAGCCGGATATCGGAGCGGATGCTGTCGGCTACGCCGGGGTACTGCACTTTCACGGCTAGCTCGCGGCCGTCTTTACGGGCGAAATGCACCTGCCCGATGCTGGCGGCTTGCCGGGCTTCAATGTCGAACTCGTCGAATACCTCAAACGGCGACTTGCCAAACGCCTCCCGGAAGGTTTTCACTACCAGCGGCCCGGAAAGGGGCGGGGTTTGGTATTGGGCTTGGGCAAACTGGTCGGCGTAAGCAGTGGGCAGCAGGTTCTTTTCCATGGCCAGCATCTGGGCCACTTTCAGTACGGAGCCCTTCATTTCGCTGAGCGTGCCGTAGAGCTCGGCCGCGTTGGCGGCGTGCAGGTCGGCGGTAGGACTCTCGGCTCCTACGGCCCGCTTGGCGTAATGCTTCACGTAGTTGGCACCTACGTTGAGGCCGGTTTTGGCGAAGCGCGCCGCCCGGGCCACTTTGGTGGTGGGCAGAGAAGTAAGTGGCTTGGGGGTATCGTCCATGGGAATAGCTAAGAAATCGAAAACGGTCATGCTGAGCGGAGCCGAAGCATTCCTACCGCACTGTTGATTTACTACAACAACGAAGCGGTAGAGATGCTTCGGCTCCGCTCAGCATGACCGTTTAAAGAAATTAAGAACCTTACCGACGCACCAGGAACCGCACGAAGTCGGCGGCCGAATCCAGGGTGTTGCGGCCTACTAGGTCGAAGCTCAGCGTCACGGCTTTTTCGATGGCTGCATCGGTGCGCTCAAAGTTCACGGTGTCGTCTTTGGCAAAGAAGCCGAGCACAAACAACTGCTGCTGCCAGAAGAAGCGCGGGTAACTTTGCTGCACTAGTTGGCGGTTGGCTACTTCTTCATTGCGGCGGCCTTCGCGCAGCAGATCCTCTACAAAGGCCTCAAAATCCTGTCGGAAATCGTCCAGCACGCGGGGCGTGATGCCGGGCATTTTGGAGAGGGAGCGGCGCAGGCTTTGCAGAGCATAGCTGCGGTTGCGCTTGAGAATCTCAATCAGAGTATAGTAGAAAGCCAGGAGCTTTTCGCGGGCCCCGTACTGTTCCCACACGGGCTCGTGGGCAGCCGTGGCGCGGGCCTCGCGGCCGAAGTCAGCCCAGATTTCCCGGTCGATGGCGTCGAAGTTGGCGTAGCTGGCGTAGAATTCCTGCTCGGGCAGGCCTAGTTTCTGCGTCAGTTTAAACACGGAAAGCGGCGGCTGGCCTTTGCGCAGCACGTAGTCGAGGTAAGCCTGCTTGATGCGGGCTTTGGGCAAAGCGGCCGTTGCGGCGGCCGGAGTGGGTTGCTGTTCCATAGGTTGATAACCACGGCAAGGGCCGTAAAGTTGTGCTATTGATGCCCGTCGCGGGAGGCGCGAAAAGCCGCCAGGGCCCGGTCGCGGGTGCTGGGGTGCTCTACAATGGGCCTGGGGTAGCGCGAGGTGCCAAACTCAGGTACCCACTGCTGCACGTAGGCATGCTGCTTATCGAACTTGGTTAGCTGCGAATCAGGGCTGAAGATGCGAAACCAAGGCTGCGAGTCGGCGCCGGTGCCGGCCACCCACTGCCAGTTGCCCACGTTGGACGCCATTTCGTAGTCGAGCAGCTTGGCGGCGAAGTAGGCCTCGCCCCATTTCCAATCGATGAGCAGGTTTTTGACCAGAAAGCTAGCCGTGGCCATGCGCACGCGGTTGTGCATAAAGCCGGTGGCATTCAGCTGGCGCATGCCCGCATCGATGAGCGGGTAGCCGGTGCGCCCTTCGCACCATGCCTGAAACTCGGCTTCGTTGTTGCGCCACTGAATGTTACGCAGCTTGGGGTCGTAGCTTTCGTGGGCGGTGTAGGGGAAGTGCCAGAGCAGCTGCATGAAGAAGTCGCGCCAGATCAACTCACTCAGCCAGATTTCGGCCTTGGCTTCAAGTGCCCGCTGTACCAGCTGGCGGATGCTGATGGTGCCGAAGCGCAGGTGCAAACCCAGGCGGCTGGTGGAGTCGCGGGCGGGCAGGTCGCGGGTATCGGCGTACTGCTCCAGGGTGCGGAAGGCCAGCTGCCGGCCCGGAATGGGCTCCTTACTTTGCTCAAAGCCCATGTCGGCCAGAGTAGGTCGGGAGCCGGCTGGTACGCAGGCGAGCTTGCGCAGGTAATCGGCGGAAGGGTGGGGGCGGTAGTCGGCTTCAGTGAGGCGGGCCAGCCACGCGCGCTTATAAGGACCGTAAATCTTGTAGGGTTGGCCGGTTTTGGTCTGCACCTCATCTTTCTCGAAGATTACCTGGTCCTTATAGGTGTGCAGCGGCACATTGTGTTGGGCCAGCAGCTTGGTCACGGCCTGGTCGCGGGTAGCGGCGTAGGGCTCGTAGTCGTGGTTGGTATACACGGCGGCTACGTCCAGCTCCCTGAGCAACTCAGTAAACACCTCTTCCGGCCTACCATATCGCACCAGCAGCGTGCCGCTAGCGGCCTGCGCTTCTTCGGTAAGCCGTTGTACCTCATCGTATATGAACCCAACGCGGGCATCCTGACGGTTTTCCAGTTTCTCCAGGATTTCGGGGTCGAAGATGAACAGCGGCACTACCGGCTGCCCGCCCTGCAGCGCAGCTGCCAGGCCGGCGTTATCCTCAAAGCGAAGGTCGCGCCGGTGCCAGAACAGGAATACTTTCATATGATGGAAAAGTGAGATAGTAAGAACTGAGAAGTGAGACGATGTTCAATTCCTCTTTGTCGAGGTTAACCATTGTCTCGCTTCTCAGTTCTCATCCTCTCAGGTCTAAAAAAGCTACTTCAACCGGCCCATACCACCGTCCACCGGCAGTACCTGGCCGGTGATGAAGGAGCCGTGGTCAGAGAGCAGGAAGGAGGCCATGTAGGCCAGGTCTTCGGGCTCCCCAATGCGCTGCAGGGGGTGGCGCTTGGCGCTGGCTTCGGCTTTTTCGGGCGTGTTGAGCAGGGCAGCGGCTAGGGGAGTATTGGTGAGCGACGGGGCCACGGCATTCACCCGCACGCCGCTGGCGGCATACTCGGCGGCCAGAGCACGGGTGAGGCCCTCCACGGCGGCTTTGGAAGTAGCAATGCTGGCGTGGAAAGCCATGCCTGTATCGGCGGCTACCGTGCTAAACAGCACCACCGACGCGCCGCCCGCCTTCTTCAGCCGCTTCATGCTGGCCTGCAGCACTTGCACGGCGCCCAACACGTTCAGCTCAAAATCACCGCGGAAATCATCCAGCGGAATCCGCTCGAAGGGCCGGAGCTTGATGTTGCCGGGGCAGTACACCACGCCGTGCAGGGCCTCAGGCAAGGCATCGAGGGCCGAACCCAGGGGCTGGGTCACGTCGAGAGAAAAGAAGGTAGTATTAAGCTCGGCCAGCTCGGCCGACTGGTGGCGGGAGGCGGTGTACAGGCTGGCACCCAGGCCGTGCAGCAGCCGGGCCGTAGCCAACCCGATGCCTGAGGAAGCGCCCACGATGAGAATGTTCTTGTCAGTGAATTGCATGGTAGAAATTGTAGGAAGCAGGAAAGCGTGTTTTGCTAACCTGAACAGGTACGTTTGGTTTCGCAGATTTTACTTATTCAAGATCAAACAGGAAGCAGTTGATTGCGAAATTCTGCTCTTTAGCAAAAATTCGCTGCTGCTTACCGCTTCATTCAGTAGCTTGCAGTCCGCTTTCACCCTTACCTAAACACCGCTTTCCAAGATGAATATCCGCAAACTGCTGGTCGCCAATCGGGGCGAAATTGCCATTCGGGTCCTACGTGCAGCAACGGAGCTTGGCATTCCTACGGTCGCCATCTACACCTACGAGGACCGGTACTCCCTGCACCGCTACAAAGCCGATGAGGCGTACCAAGTCGGGCGCGATGATGAGCCGTTGAAACCGTATCTGGACATCGAGGGTCTTATCCGCACGGCCAAGGAAAATGGTGTTAATGCCATTCACCCGGGCTACGGCTTTCTAAGCGAAAATGCCACTTTGGCCCGGCGCTGCCGCGAGGAAGGAATCATCTTTATCGGGCCCCGCCCCGAAGTAATGGAAGCCCTCGGCGACAAAGTAGCCGCCAAGCGCGTGGCCGTTGAGTGCCAGGTGCCTATTATCGAAAGCAGCCAGCAGGACCTCACCAGCTTCGACGTGGCCCTGGAAGAGGCGCACCGCATTGGCTACCCCGTGATGCTGAAGGCTGCTTCCGGCGGCGGCGGCCGGGGGATGCGTGTCATCCGCGACGACGACCAGCTGGAAAAAGGGTTTTTTGAGGCCCGCAACGAGGCCCTCAAAGCCTTCGGCGACGATACGGTGTTCCTTGAAAAGTTTGTGGAACAGCCCAAGCACATTGAGGTGCAGCTGGTAGCCGACAACTACGGCGGGCTGATGCACCTCTACGAGCGCGACTGCTCGGTGCAGCGGCGGTACCAGAAGGTGGTAGAGGTAGCGCCTTCCCTGAACCTGCCCGACCACATGCGTCACCTGCTGTATGAGTACGCGCTGCGCCTGGGCCGGGCCGTGAACTACAACAACGTGGGCACGGTGGAATTCCTGGTAAACCCCGAGCAGGACCGGATTTACTTTATCGAGGTGAACCCGCGCATTCAGGTGGAGCACACCGTCACGGAGATGATTACGGGCGTCGACCTGATCAAAACCCAGCTCTACATTGCGGCCGGCTACCGACTTTCGGACCCCGAAATTGGCCTGGGAACGGATGCCAAGCCCCTGAAAACGGGCTACGCCATCCAGTGCCGCATCACTACTGAGGACCCTGAGCAGGATTTCAAGCCCGACTACGGCACCATTACCGCTTACCGCTCGGCCGGGGGCTTCGGCATCCGCCTCGATCAGGGTTCCGTGTACACCGGCGTGAAGGTGTCACCCTTCTTCGATTCGCTGCTGGTGAAGGTGTCAGCCCACGCGCCCACGCTGGCCAGCGCGGCCCAGAAAATGGCGCGTACCCTGGATGAGTTCCGGGTACGCGGGGTGAGTACCAACATCCAGTTTCTGCAAAATATCATTGCCCACCCGGTGTTCATGGCCGGCGAGGCCAACGTGGACTTCATCAAAGACCACCAGGAGCTGTTCAAGTTCAAGACCCGGCAGGACCGCGCTACCAAGGTGCTGAGCTTTCTCGGCAACGTGATTGTGAACGGCAACCCCGATGTGAAGGGCCTGGTGGACCCCAAACGGGAGCTACGCAAGCCGCACCTGCCCGAGTGTGGCCCGGGCCCCGCGCAGCCGGGCACTAAAGACAAGCTCACGGAGCTGGGCCCTGAGAAATTTGCCCAGTGGCTGCGGGCCGAAAAGCAGATTCACTACACCGATACGACCCTGCGCGACGCCCACCAGAGCCTGCTGGCCACGCGCATGCGCACCTACGATATGCTGAAAGTGGCGGAGCGTTACGCCATTCAGCACCCCCAAACCTTCTCCCTGGAGTGCTGGGGCGGCGCTACTTTCGACGTAGCCCTGCGCTTTTTGCACGAGGACCCCTGGGAGCGGCTGGCCAAGCTGCGCAAAGCCGTGCCCAATATCCTGCTGCAGATGCTGATCCGTGGCGCCAACGGCGTAGGTTACAAGGCGTATCCGGACAACCTTACGGAGCGGTTTGTGCAGCAGGCCGCCGAAACCGGCATCGACGTCTTCCGCATCTTCGACTCCCTGAACTGGATGCCGGGCATGGAAGCCTGCATCGGGTTTGTGCGCAACAAAACCGACCGGTTGGCTGAGGCCAGCATCTGCTACACCGGCGACATTCTCGACCCGCGGCGCAACAAGAAGTACAACCTGGAATACTACCTGCGCCTGGCCCGGCAGATTGAGGACGCCGGCGCGCACATTCTGTGCATCAAGGACATGGCCGGTCTGCTGAAGCCGTATGCGGCTACCGAGCTGATTACAGCTCTGCGCGACACCGTACAGCTGCCTATTCACCTGCACACCCACGATACGTCCTCCCTGCAGCCGGCCACTTACTTAAAGGCCGTAGAAGCCGGGGTAGATGTAATCGATGTGGCTATGGGCTCCCTCTCGGGGCTGACCTCGCAACCCAACTTCAACTCCGTGGTGGAAATGCTGCGCGGGCAGGAGCGCCACCGGGAGTTCGACCAACAGTCGCTCAACGAATTCTCCAACTACTGGGAAACTGTGCGCGAGTACTATTACCCGTTTGAGTCGGGTCTGAAGGCCGGCACCTCGGAGGTATTCCAGCACGAAATTCCGGGCGGGCAGTACTCCAACCTTCGACCCCAGGCTTCGGCCCTAGGCTTGCTGGATAAGTTTGAAACGGTGAAAACCACCTTTGCCGACGTAAACCAGCTTTTCGGCGACATCGTGAAGGTAACGCCCTCGTCGAAAGTAGTGGGGGATATGGCCCTGTTCCTGGTGTCGAACAACCTCACTACCCAGGATGTACTGGAGAAAGGCGCTACGCTCAACTTCCCGGAGTCGGTGCGGGAGCTGTTCCGCGGCGACATTGGCCAACCCGAAGGCGGGTGGCCACGGGATGTGCAGCAGGTGATTCTCAAGGAGGAAACACCCTTTACCGACCGTCCCAATGAGCACCTGGCGCCCATCGACTTTGACGCTGAGTGGCAGCGTTTCGAGAAGAAGTTTGGGCAGCGCGGTAAGTTTACGGATGTATTGTCCTGGCTGCTGTACCCAAAGGTATTTGAGCAATACTGGGCCCACGTGCAGCAGTACGGTGAGGTGTCGGTCGTGCCTACACCGGTGTTTTACTATGGCCTGCAGCCCGGCGATGAAACCATTATCGACATTGCCCGGGGCAAAAGCATTATTGTGGGCCTGCAAAGCATTGGCCCGGTCAACGAAGACGGCTGCCGCACGATTTTCTTTACCCTCAACGGCCAGACCCGCAACCTCGAAATCCGGGATACCAGCGTAGAGGTAAAGCGCATTCAAAACCCGAAAGCCGACAAAGCCAATCCCCGCCAGGTGGGCGCTCCGCTGCAGGGCATGCTGTCGAGGGTGCTGGTGGAGAAAGGGCAGGCGGTGCGCAAAAACACCCCGCTCTTCATCATCGAGGCCATGAAGATGGAAACTACTATTACGGCCACCCAGGATAGCACCGTGCAAGCCGTGAACCTAACGGAAGGTGCGCTGGTTAACGCCGATGATCTGGTACTCACGCTTGCCTAAGCGCCGAAGTGCGTAAATTGGGCAACGCATTTACGCTTAGTCAGCATGAAGAAATCAAACGTATTTTTTGTTCGTTGTACACTGGCCGCCTTGGCGGCCCTGGCGTTGGCGCTGCCAGCAGCGGCTCAGCAAGCCACGGGCAGCGCCCTGGGCGACCAGGAAAACCTGCGGCTGCTGTCGGGGGGAGATGTCAATGCCGCCATTATTACCGTTGATAAACGGTACGAGGGCGTACGGGGCACGCCATTTTTACTGCCTGTATGGGCTTCCGGTAATCTGTTGCTTGCCTCGCAAAAGCAAGTAGCGGGTGTACCCCTCAAGTACGATGTCTATAACCAGCAGCTAATGGCCAAACGCCCGGCCGGCGACTCGCTGTGGGTGGAACTGCGCAACATTCGGGAATTCACGCTGACCGACCCGCGGGCGCTGCCCGGGCAGGCCAACCAGCGCCACTTCCGCCGCTTCAGCGGAGCACCGGGCCTGCCTCCCCGCACCGATTTTCTGGAAGTCCTGCACGATTCGGGCCCGTATCAACTACTTAAACGCCCGGGCAAGCAGCTGGTAAAAGCCAACTATCAGCAGGCGTACAGTGCCGATAAGCCCTATGATGAACTGGTAGACAATACGGACTATTACCTGCTAAGCCCGCAGGGTACGCTTTCCCCGGTTAAGCCCGCTGCAAAAGCTTTACTGTCAGCCGTGCCGGGCGAGTTTCAGGAACCGCTTCGAGCCAAGCTGAAGAAGGCACCATTACGCACTGAGTCGGACTTGTTTAACGCCGTCTCGGAGTTGAACCTACTGGCCAGTGCCAAAAAGTAAAGCCGTCCGTGCGGCCAGTTTACGCCCCGGCAACGTCTGTTGCCGGGGCGTTTTTTCGTTATGCCTGCCGTGCCTATCCCGGCTTTCAGCCTTGCTCGATTTTGTGTCGGTGGTCCTGGCTTCCTGCTCACTACGTGTGAGGTGGGCAGGGGCGAAGGCGGGCGGGCGTGCCCGACAACTAAAGCCTGGCCTACGTGTTGAAATAGCGTAACTTGCTCATGCGACAGCACTTTTCGGACGACGTGTCTTGATCAAGGCGGCATTCCGGCCGGCTGCAAGCAACAAACCTCGCCGAAAAGCGTCTGTAGGTTTCTTTTCCTCCCCAACTGATAGCGAAGCGGCACTGTTGTTGCTTCGTGCCAGCACTCGTTCTGCCCTCGCGCCTACGCACCACCCCCTCTCTCCATGAAATCGGTTTTTGTAACTGCCCTGTTTTTACACGCTGTGTTGCTGGGTTACGGGCAAAAAAAGGCCAGCCCGCCCGCTATATCAGAAGGCATTCCTGCGGCCACGGTTGAGCGGCTGGAACGCGCCCTGGCTGCCGATGAAATGCAGGGGCGCGGCGTGCAGGGCGGCGCGAACAAAGCTGCCCAGCTGCTGATAGCCGAGTTTGAGCGTATCGGGCTGCAGCCCTTGCCGGGGCAGGCTTCCTTCGAGCAGAAGTTTACTGCTTTTGAAACCCGGACCACGGCGTTGTTTGTGCAATTAAACAACCAACCGATTGCGCGGGACAAAACGCTGCTGATTTCGGGTGAGCCTCACTTGAACTGGGCCGACGACGACCAGAGTGCGCGGGTAATGGTGATTGGGGCGGAAGCCAACCTGATGAAGGTGATACGCCCCTTGCTGCAGCCCACCGAAAACGTCGTGGTTTTCATCGACCCGGCGCATGCCGCTGCTTTCCAGAAGGTGGCCGACTACGTGGCGCACAGCAACGTGCACGCCGAAAAACCCGGCCCGTATTCGGTGGTAATGGCGCTGGCATCTGTGGGCAACGGCGCCGTAAAATTCAGAGTAGCTGCGAATACATCCGTACGCCCAGTGGAGCTACGCAACATTGTTGGAACGCTACCGGGGCGCGAACCAGCCCGCGCAAACGAGCAAGTAATATTTTCGGCCCACTACGACCACCTGGGCTTGGTGACCAAAGTAGCCGGCGACTCTATTGCTAATGGAGCTGATGATGATGCCAGCGGCACCACGGCCGTGGTGGCATTGGCTGAGCACTTTAAAAAGCGCAACGATAATGCCCGCACCCTGATTTTCTCGGCCTTCACGGCGGAGGAAATCGGTGGGCTGGGCTCCCGTTACTTTGCCAGCAAGCTGAACCCGCAGCAGGTAGTTGCCATGTTCAACATTGAGATGATTGGCAAAGTGGCAAAATTCGGCCCGAACACCGCTTTCATCACCGGCTTCGATAAATCGGACTTCGGCTCCATTCTGCAGCGTAACCTGCAGGGCTCGGCATTTCGTTTCGAGCCTGACCCATACCCTGAGCAGAACCTGTTCTACCGCTCCGATAATGCCTCGCTGGCGCGACTAGGTGTACCAGCCCATAGCATCAGCACCGACCAGATTCCGACCGATAAGTTCTATCATACCGTAGACGACGAAGTAGAGACCCTCAATCTGACGAACATGACGGCGGTAATCAGCGCTATTGCCCGCAGTGCCAAGAGCATTATCAGTGGCCAGGATACACCTACTCGCCTCGTAGCGGAGCCCAGCCAAGCCGCGCGCTAACCGCTTGGTCTCGTTAGAAAACAAAAAGCCCCGGTATGTTAAGAATACCGGGGCTTTTGTTTTCTAACGTTAGGGACGGGTTTTTTCGGTTTTGGGTGGCAGTAGCACTACGGAGTCAGGTGTGGCGGGCACTTGGCTGGCTGGCGCTACTGGCTCTTCGTGCAAACGAGCCATGGCCCGTTCCGAGGGTGAATCGGGCTCTGGGTCGCCGAACCCGGTTATGGTTACGTGTGTAGCCGCTTGTAAACCCTGGGCGCGGGTAGAGAAGTGGCTGATAAGCAAAAGGGCCAGTAGCAGAAGGAAGCGGTAAAGTGTTTTCATAGACGTAGGGTGTAAAGGAAGAGTGCAACAAAATTATCTAATATCTATATATTCATCAATCACACAATGATGTGATGACTACGTAAGCACGAAGGTTCGTAGAGCCGGCGCGCTATTGCTCGGTGCAGGAGCTAGGCTGACTGGCAGCCGGAAAAGCCGAAAGCCGTGACAAGCTTCCTGGAGGTGCTTTGCTGTAAAAGCACCTCCAGGAAGCCTGTCACGGCTTTCGACTGCTGATGAAAAAATCTACTTGGGCAGGCGCATGCTTAAGCCAGTAC
Organism: Hymenobacter lutimineralis; assembly: GCF_008271285.1. Taxonomy (NCBI): domain Bacteria; kingdom Pseudomonadati; phylum Bacteroidota; class Cytophagia; order Cytophagales; family Hymenobacteraceae; genus Hymenobacter; species Hymenobacter lutimineralis. Next base: position 43,233 of record NZ_VTHL01000007.1, read on the forward strand.
CCACCAGCAGACCTGGGTTATTGAGCTGATGACCAGCCGTGACATCGAAGCGGATGCCCGGGCTTGGGCGCCAATACACGCCGGTGGTTACTCCCTTCCGCCAGGTAAAGCGGCCCAGCGCGTAAGCTTCGGTGAAAAAGCCAAAGTTGCCGCCCAAAGGGCCATTCAGGGCAACACTGGCCGTGTATTCTCCCACTTTGGTATCAGCTGCCCGAAAGCCGCGCTGCTTAAACCCAAAGTTACCTTCTAACCCGTACCGCTGCCCGAGTAGCTGCGATATCAGCAGTCGGGCGCTGGGCTCATACGTTTTGTTGAGGTAGGACGCGTCTCCGTTGGGTAGCGTCATCTCAGCCAGCACAACTACCTGGGAACGGGCGTTCTGAACGGTAGAAGCCAAAAACTTAGCCCCCACGGTGAGCGGAGCAAAGCCGCTAGGTGAACGGAGGCCGGATGTCTCGCCCGTTGCCGGTCGGGGCAATTGGTGCAAATAGCCCTGAGTAGCCCGTAGCTCGATATGATTAAAAAAGCCAATGCGGAGCGTGGCGGCAGAAAGGGTACGGTGGCGGCCCAGGGCCGCAGATTCCGGCAGTTGCTGAATGCCCGCGTCTACTTGCACCTGACCTGGGTACAGCATGTTGGTGGTGATGGTAACACCCGGTCGATCGGGGCGAATGTTACGCACGAATGGCGAATCGGTTAGTTCATTGCCCGAGCTTGTTTGGGCCAAGGAGTGGGAAGCAGCGCTTAGCAACGCGGCCATGCCCAGCAGAATGGTCTTTTGCATGTGGGCTGGACACCCCGCGCTACGTGATAGTTCAGCAAAGGGTTAGCAAAACTTTGGCTTTACGCCATTTTGTTCGAATAGTTACACGAATAAGTTATTTGTTCATACCTATACTGCTATGTGCGGCGGAGCTTAGGCCGTTCACTCAGCTAGTTTGATACGGTGATGAGTTGCCGCCCGCATTACGCAAGCAGCTTTCGCTTCGGTTTCCGTCAGGTTAGTGGGCTAGTCATCTTCGTAATCGAGGCCAAGTAGGCTGTTCAATACACCCTGAATTTCGCTGGCCGCGTGCAGTTGCCCCGCCCGGCGGGCTACGGTCAGGCCGGTGCGGTAAACCTGCTCCGCTTCGGCTGGCTGCCCGAGCTGTTCCAGGAGCTTGCCGGCGTGATAGTAAGTACCCACATACTCCGGGTGCTCGGTTAAAAGTTTATGATAAAATTCCCAGGCTTTGGGAGGGTCAGTGGACCGATATTCGGTTGCCAGCGCGTAAATGGTGAAGGCATCATTGGGGTCATCCTGGTAGAAGGCCAGAAGTTGCTGCAAGCGGGTCGGAGGGGTTTCCATAGGGCAGGAGTTTTCAGTATCTTTGCCCGCAAATTTGGGGCTTTCCCGTAGTATATCGTTCACTCAAGTCGTCATAGATGAAGTTTCTCGTTTGCATCAGCAACGTGCCCGACACGACCACTAAGATTACCTTCACGCCCGATAACAAGGAATTCAATAAGGCGGGGGTACAATTCGTTATCAACCCCTGGGATGAGTACGCACTCACCCGCGCCATTGAGCTGAAGGAAGCGCAGGGTGGGGGCACGGTAACGGTCCTGAACGTAGGGGAAGCCGACACGGAGCCCAACATCCGTAAGGCTCTGGCTATTGGCGCCGATGACGCCATTCGCGTTAATGCGCACCCCAAGGATGCCTTCTTCGTGGCGCAGCAGATTGCCAGCATAGCCAAAGACGGCGGCTACGATGTTATCCTGATGGGCAAAGAAAGCATCGATTATAACGGGTTCCAGGTGCACGGCATGGTAGGGGAACTGTTGGGCATTCCTACGGTAGCCCCCGCTATGAAGCTCGACATGAGCGGCAACACCGCTACGCTGGAGCGCGAAATTGAGGGCGGTAAAGAAATTGTGGAAGTAGCCACGCCCTTTGTGGCCTCGTGCCAGCAGCCCATGTGCGAGCCGCGCATTCCTAACATGCGGGGCATCATGACGGCCCGTACCAAGCCGCTGAAAGTAGTAGAGCCAACGGGAGATGCTCCCCGTACCCAGGTAACGGAATACCAGCTGCCGCCAAAAAAGCAGGGAGTGAAGCTGATTCCGGCCGAAAGTGCTGGTGACCTGATCAAGCTGCTGCGCAACGAGGCCAAGGTGATTTAATTGGTTTTTGGTAACTGACTTCGCGCTACCGGTTAATACTAGGAGCGGGAAGCTTGCTCTGAGCAATACCCAAAACCAAGAACCCAAAACAAAAAATCAAAGACATGTCAGTTCTAGTAGTCGTTGAATGTGATAAAGGCGAAGTGAAAAAGTCTTCGCTGGAAGTGGCTTCGTATGGTAGCCAGGTAGCGCAGCTATTGGGCACCACCGCTACGGCCGTAGCCGTAGGCGAAGCTTCGGAGGCCAGCCTGGCCCAGCTCGGCGAGCAAGGTATCAGCAAGGTGCTGTACGACGCCGAGCCCCGCCTGAAGGATTTCGTGAACGGTGCTTACACCAAGCTCATCGCTACGGCTGCTCAGAAAGAGGAGTCGACCGTTATTGTGCTGGCTAACTCCAACATCGGCGCCGCGGTAGGCTCGCGCCTGGCGGTGCGCCTGCAGGCCAGCCTGGCCACCAACGTGGTGGAGCTTCCCAAAAACGACGGTGGCCAGTTCACCGTGAAGCGCGGTGCTTTCTCGGGCAAAGCCTTTGCAGAAGTGGTGCTCGGCGGTGACCGGAAAATCATTGCCGTCAAGAAAAACTCGATTGAGGCCCAGCATGAAGCCGGCAAAACAGCCACGGTGGAGGCTTTCTCGGCTCAGCTTGCCGATACCGACTTTGCTGATGCGCCCAAGCAGGTGGTTATGCAGGACCAGGCCGGCGGCATTCTGCTGCCGGAGGCCGACCGCGTGGTATCGGGTGGCCGTGGCATGAAGGGCCCCGAAAACTGGAACCTCATTGAGGATCTGGCCAAGGCGCTGGGGGCGGCTACGGCCTGCTCCAAGCCCGTATCGGACGTAGACTGGCGCCCTCACCACGAGCACGTGGGTCAGACGGGCATCACCGTGTCGCCGAACCTGTACATTGCCTGCGGTATTTCCGGCGCTATCCAGCACCTGGCCGGGGTAAACTCCAGCAAGGTCATCGTGGTCATCAACAAAGATCCGGAGGCTCCGTTCTTCAAAGCAGCCGACTACGGCATTGTAGGCGACGTATTCGACGTACTGCCGAAGCTGACGCAAGCCGTAAAAGAGCTGAACTAAGCAAAAGGAAAAGCGTAGGGTCTTGGGAACAGGGTTTGGAAAAGCCGTGTCCCCAAGACCCTAACCGTTTTTTGCTCCGTACATCAGGTGTGCAAAGTCTTCGTTTCTTTGCGGCGGCAAGCCTTGAATTCGTAAGCCTCCAAGCTCCAAGTCCTTATTCCCTTGAAAAAAATCCAGCTCGAAATTCTGGGCCTTTCCTCCAGCCAGTCGCAATCTGGCTCGTTTGCCCTGATTCTGGGAGAGAAAACCGGTAACCGGCGCCTGCCCATCATCATTGGCATGTTTGAGGCCCAGAGCATCGCCATCCAGATTGAGAAAATCAACCCTAACCGGCCCCTTACCCACGACCTATTCAAGTCGTTTGCCGAGCAGGTACACGTCGCCATCCTGGAAGTCATGATTTCCGATCTGAAGGAAGGCGTATTCTACTCTAAAATCGTGTGCTCGGACGGCGCAACCACGTTTGAGCTGGATGCCCGTCCTTCCGACGCTATTGCCATTGGCCTGCGGTTTGGCGTGCCCATCTACACAGTCGAAAGCGTGCTGAGCGAGGCCGGTATCATCTTGTCGGATCTGGATGAAAATGCCGAGGATACGGACGATGAAGACGAGGACGAGGACGATGAAGACACCGGCGGGCCGGCTCGTCCGGAGCCCACTGCGCCCCGGGAGCCCAGCGGGCAGGTGCCCTTAGAAGAGCTCACCAAAATGCTTTCCCAGGCTCTGGAGCGTGAAGACTACGAAAAGGCCGCTAAAATCAGAGACGAGCTCAACAAGCGAAATCCATAAGTACCCAGAAAACGGTTTCTTCCTGCGAAGAAACCGTTTTCTACTTTTACCCGGGTAAAGCTGAACGGTAAATGCCAGCCGTTTAGGCTTTGCTTGCTCTCCCAACCTCCCCTTCACATTCCGCCCTTTATGCTTACCATACCCGAAGCCGATTTGCGTTATCCCATTGGGCACGCTGAAATCTCCCCGGAACCACTCACGGAAGGGCGCCGCCTGGCCCTGCTGGCCCAGATTGCCGTACTGCCCGACCAAGTGCGCGCGGCCGTAGCGGGCCTGCAGGCTGAACACCTAGACACGCCTTACCGCCCCGGGGGCTGGACGGTACGCCAGGTACTACACCATCTGCCCGATTCGCATATGAATGCCTACACCCGGATGCGGCTGGCGCTTACCGAAGAATTGCCCACCGTCCGGCCCTACGACGAGGCGGCCTGGGCCGAACTGCCCGATGTAGCAGCAACACCCGTGGCGGTATCTTTGGCTTTGTTGGAGGCGCTTCACATTCGGTGGGTGAACCTGATGCGGCAGCTTTCCCATGAGCAGTGGTCCCGTCGGTTTTATCACCCCGGATCCAAGCAGGAGATTTCCCTGGATCAGGCATTGGCAACTTATGCCTGGCATGGGCGGCACCACCTGGCCCACATCACCAGCCTGCGGCAGCGGCAGAACTGGTAGTAGGAGGATGGGCTAATGAATAAGGTGCTGAGGTGCTAATAGGAAAAGGTTATTAGCACCTCAGCACCTTATTCATTAGCCTATTACTTATCATACCTCCGATAACGGCTCACTAGCCAAGGCTTCTAATCCTCCCTCGGTGGCATCATCTACTTTCTTGGCGGCCCGCACCAAGCTGCTGCTGAAGATGAACTCCCGCAGCTCAGGAACCTTAGCCCCCAAGATCTCATCTTTGGTGCCATCCCAAAGCTTGAGGCCCTTGTGCATAAAGATGATATGGTCGCCAATTTCTACCACCGAGTTCATGTCGTGGGTAATGACGACGGTGGTGATGTTGTATTCGTGAGTGATTTCGTAAATCAGCTCGTCAATCTTGATGCTGGTGGCCGGGTCCAGGCCGGAGTTGGGCTCGTCGCAGAACAGGTAAGTACAGTTGGGCGCAATGGCGCGGGCAATGCCCACACGCTTTTTCATGCCCCCGGATATTTCGGAAGGCATTTTGCTGCCGGCGTTTTCGAGGCCTACGCGCTTCAGGCAAAACTCCACCCGGTCGCGCCGTTCTTCCCGGCTCATGCTAGGCGTGAGCATCTTCAGGGGGAATTCCGTGTTTTCGAACACCGTCATGGAGTCAAACAAGGCCGAGCCCTGAAAGAGCATCCCGATCTTGCGGCGGATTTCCTGCCGGATCTGAACCTTGTTGTTGGTGAAGGTGGTGCCATCAAAGGTGATGCTGCCAATATCGGGCTTCATCAATCCCACAATACACTGCAGCAACACGCTTTTGCCAGTACCCGAGCCGCCCAACACCAAGTTACACTGGCCACTGGCAAAAGTGCACGTGATGCCCTTGAGCACCTGGTTGCCGTCAAAAGCTTTCTGAATGTTATGAACCTCAATCATTACGCTTAATTAGAGCAGGACAGCAGCCAGCACGTAGTCGGCCAGCAGGATGGCAATGATGGAGTTGGTAACAGCCCCCGTGCTGGCAGCCCCAACTTCCAAGGCACCGCCTTTGGTAAAGTAGCCCTTATACGCCGAAATAGCGGATACCAGAAACGCGAATACCACCGATTTGATCAGGGCGAAGGCAATGTTGTAGGGAATAAAGTCGGTGCGGATGCCTTCTACGTACTCCGGGGCCGACATGGCGCCGGAAAGTGTACCGGCCAAATAGCCGCCCAGGATAGACAAGCCCATAGCCAGAATAACCAGCAGCGGAAACATTAGCAGGGCGGCAATAATCTTGGGCAGCACCAGGTAGGAAGCCGAGTTAATGCCCATTACCTCCAGGGCATCCACTTGCTCCGTGATGCGCATGGTGCCCAGCCCGCCCGCAATGCTGGAGCCTACTTTGCCGGCCAGCACGATGCTGGTGATGGTGGGCGCCAGCTCCAGAATGGTCATTTCCCGTACCATGTAGCCAATGGTGCTTTTCGGAATAAGCGGGTTGGTCAGGTTATAGGCAATCTGCACGCAGGTAACAGCCCCGATAAACGCCGACACAATCATCACGATGAAGATGGAGTCGATACCGATGAGGATGGCCTCATCGAGGGTGCGCTGCCACAGCACTTTCAGGCGCTCGGTGCGCGTGAGCATGCTTTGCAGGAAGAGAATGAATTCGCCAAAGGTTTTGACCATACAGAGCGAAAGTGTAGCAGAAATACGAAAACTTGCGGAGCCCGCCCGGGCGCAACCCCAACAGGAGTAAGGCGGTTTGGGCAGGCATACGTAAAACCAGATTCAACAAGCAAAGGAATGCAAAAATTAATCGTGGTGACCGGTGGCACCAAAGGAATTGGCCGCGCCGTAGTGGAGCGTTTTCTGCAAGCCGGGATGCGGGTCGTCACCTGTGCCCGGTCGGCTACCGACCTGCTGGCCCTCAGCAGTGAGCTGGGGCAGCGCTACCCCGAAACGCCGGTGTATACTCTGGCCGCCGACCTGAGCCAGGCCGACGATGCCCGGCGCTTCGTGGAGTTTGTGCGTGAGCTGGAAGGGGAGGTAGAGGTGTTGGTAAACAATACGGGTGGTTTCGAGCCCGGCCGCCTGCAGGACGAGCCCGCCGACGGCTCCCAGCTCCGCCGCATGATTGACGTAAACCTATACAGCGCCTACGACGTGACGCAGGGGTTGCTCCCGGAGATGATAGCGCGGCGCCACGGCCATATTTTTATGCTTTGCTCTACGGCCAGCATCACGGCCTACACCAATGGCGGCTCCTACTGCGTGGCGAAGTTTGCGCTCTACGGCATGACGAAGGTGCTACGTGCTGAGCTGCAGGAGCACAACATCCGGGTAACGGCCATATTGCCCGGGGCCACCCTCACGGCCAGCTGGGAAGGCGCCGACCTGCCCGCTGAGCGGTTTATGCGCCCCCAGGACGTAGCCGAGTCGATATTTGCTGCTTATTCCCTTTCGCCCCAGGCGGTAGTCGAAGAGCTGCTGATGCGCCCGCAGCTAGGCGACATTTAAGAAGCGTCAGGTTTCTACTCGGGTATAGCCTTTCCTTTACCCGTAACGGAAATGTCAACGGCGGCGGGCTGACCGGCATAAAATAGCGTGCCCGCGCCCGCGTGCCGGCCACCAATCAGGCGCGACGCCCGCACATGGGCGTCGCCGCCGCTGTCGTGGTTGGTTTGAAAATAGCAGTCGGTAGTAGTTAGCTCCTGCGCGAAAAGCCGGCCCAGGCCGCCCAAGGTGAAATGCAGCTCATCGGTGCGCCCGCGCAGGCGGATGTCGCCCAGCTCGTACTGGCTGAGCGCCAGATAGCGGCAGTCTACTTCTAGGTCCACGTCGCCGGCGCCTATCAGGTGGCAAAACAGGGCATCGGTGCGCAGCGGGCTTGCCGTGCGGATGCTGTTTTCCCCGCGCTGGTAAATATTAACCACGGAAGGCAGGTGCAGCCGTACTTCCCGGGGCACGTCGTAGCGGCGCACCCAGTTGCAGCGGCTGGTATTCTCAATCACCAGGGCGCTGTCTTGTACGCGCAGTTCCAGGTCTTCCTGCAGGTTGCGGCCCGTGCGCACTTCGGCGAAAAAGCGGGTGTCGGGGACAATGATTACGTCCACGTTGTCATACACCGTGAAGGTGTGGAACGCCGGTAGCTCCCGGTGCGTAGTTTCTACGGGGCCAGTGCTTTTCAGGCAGTCCAGCTCGTGGTCGGGGCCGCAGGTAGTGAGGGTGCCCGCCGCGACCAGCAGGAGCCACCACCGCCAAAGCAGTTGTAAGGCTCTATCTTGCGGCCCCAAATGAACATCAAACGCCATCCAAACAAGCTATTTCTATGGACCTGAACGGCAAGGTAGCCATTGTTACGGGCGTCAGCAAAGGCATTGGGCAGGCCACGGCCGAGTTGCTGCTGGCCCGCGGAGCCATTGTGGTAGGCTGGAGCCGTAGCGCCCCCAAGAGTCTGCAGCACGAGCGGTTCCATTTTATTAGCTGTGATGTGCGCCGGGAGGAATCAGTAGCCCTGGCGGCCGCAGCTACCAAGCTGGCCGTGGGGGAGGACTGCCACGTGCTGATAAACAATGCCGGTTTAGGCGTCATGGGAGCCACGGATGGGTTTTCCTCCGAAGACTGGCTGGCTATGTTCGATACCAACGTGCACGGCACCTTCTACTGCACCAAAGCCGTACTGCCCGCCATGAAGCGCCAGCAGCTGGGGCACATCATCAACGTAGCCTCGTTGGCCGGCACGGTGGGCAGCGAAAATATGGCCGGTTACTGCGCTTCCAAGTTTGCGGTGCGTGGCTTTTCGGAGGCTTTGTTCAAGGAGGTACGCCAGTTCGGTATCAAAGTCACCTGCCTGAATCCTGGCTCCGTGGAAACCAGCTTCGGCGGCAAGACGGTGGAAGGACCGGGCTTCAACCCTTATAAGGTGCAGGCCGAGGACGTAGCCGGGGCCATTGTGCATACGCTGGAGACGCCGTTGCGCGTTCTGGTCTCAGAAATAGACCTGCGCCCCCTACAGCCAGGGAAATAAGGATGACAGCACAGGCGGGCTTTTCGTTTACCGATTAAGCGCGTGGAATATCCTAGCAGGATTTGATAACTGATATGGGTCCTCTTTTCCAGACTTTTAAAGAAGCAGCGGAATCCAGCTGGACAAAGCTGCCCCGAACAGACTCCGAGCTGCTCTGAACAGACATGGTAGAAATACAACAGCTGACCAAGCTTTTTGGTACGCAGGCCGCCGTCGATAATATCAGCTTTACGGCGGGTAAAGGCGAAATTCTGGGCTTTCTGGGGCCAAACGGGGCCGGCAAAAGCACCACCATGAAAATTGCCACCGGCTACCTGCCACCCAGCAGCGGCTCGGTGCGCGTAGCCGGGTTCGACGTGGTAGAAAGCCCGCTGGAAGTGCGGCGGCGCGTGGGCTACCTGCCCGAGCACAACCCGCTATATCTGGACATGTACGTGCACGAGTACCTGGAATTTATTGGCCGGGTGCATGGGCTTTCGGGGAAAAGCCTGCGGGAGCGGGTAAAAGAACTGATTAGTCGAGTAGGCCTCACGCGCGAGCAGAACAAGCAGATTGGGGCCCTTTCCAAAGGGTATCGGCAGCGGGTCGGCTTGGCGCAGTCCTTGGTGCACGACCCGCAGGTCCTGATTCTGGATGAACCCACTACGGGCCTTGACCCCAATCAGATTGGGGAAATCCGCCAGCTGATTCGGGAGCTGGGTCAGGACAAGACGGTCATCTTCAGCACCCATATTCTGCCCGAAGTGCAGGCCCTCTGCGACCGGGTAGTTATCATCAGCCGGGGTCAGTTGGTGGCCGACTCGCCCGTGCGCGAGCTGGGCGCTTTGGCTCAGGGGGAAACCATTATTCGGGCCGAGTTTGAAGGACCGATTGATGCGGCCAAGCTGCAATTACTGTCGGGAGTGAAATCCGTAGAGCCAGGCCCGGGCAACACCTGGCGCATCCGCGTGGCGGGCACAGCCGACCAGCGGGGCGCTATTTCCCGCCTGGCCGCCGAGCAAGGCTGGATTCTCCTGGGTCTGCGGCAGGAAGAACAGTCATTGGAACAAGTTTTCCAGCAACTAACAACACAAACGACCGTGTCATCCTGAACGGAGCGAAGAACCTTATCAAGCTAGCAGCAATGCGTGCAGTATGATAAGGTTCTTCGCTCCGCTCAGGATGACAAGTGGCCTTTTTTCTCTCATCAGCACATCAACTTCGATGTTCGCCATTCTTCGCAAAGAATTTAACGCCTTCCTCAATTCCCCCGTGGCCTACGTAGTGATTGGGGTGTTTCTGGTGGCTACGGGCCTGTTCGTTTGGGTGTTCCCCGACTCCTCTGTCCTCGACTATGGCTTTGCCGACCTGCAGACGCTGTTCAACCTGGCTCCGTGGATTTTCCTGTTCCTGATTCCGGCCATCTGCATGCGCACGTTTGCCGAGGAAAAGAAGGCCGGCACCATTGAGTTGCTGCTCACCCGGCCGCTCACCGATGGGCAGCTGGTAGGAGGGAAGTACTTGGCTTGCCTGCTGCTGGCGCTGCTGGCGCTGGTGCCTACGCTGCTGTACTACTACTCGGTCTACCAGCTCGGCAACCCCGTCGGCAACATTGACTCCGCCGCCTTTGCTGGTTCCTTTTTGGGGCTGGCACTGCTGGCGGCCGTTTTCGCGGCCATTGGGGTGCTGGCTTCGGCCCTCACCCGGGACCAGATTATTGCCTTTTTGGTGGCCGTGGTAGGATGCTTCCTGGTGTATTCGGGGTTCGATTCATTGGCTTCGCTGTTTGATGGAGCCCCGGCTTACTACATCGGGCAGTTTGGCATTGCGGCCCACTACCGCGACATGAGCAAGGGCTTGGTGGACTCCCGCGACCTGCTGTATTTCTTTTCCATCGTTGCCCTGATGCTGGCTGCCACGCGCCTCGTGCTCCGCAGCCGCACCTGGTAGTCTTAATTCTTCTGTCAACTGGCTACCGTCAACTGACAACCCCGCATGGAACAACCCGCTCCGATTACGCCTACTCCTCGCAAACAGCGCGACCTTTTGCGCTTCGGCTTGTTTGCCCTAGCACTGCTCGTCCTCAACTTTCTGGCTCAGCAATTTTTCTTCCGCCTCGATCTGACGGAGGACAAGCGCTACAGCATGTCGGCGGCGACCAAGCAGCTGCTGGGCCAGATGCCCGAGCCTGTGACGGTGACCGTGTACCTAGCCGGTGACTTTCCGCCTGCCTTCCGCCGGCTGGCCCAAGCTACCCGCGAAACCCTGGACGAAATGCAGCTGCAGTCGGGCTCCAAGCTGCGCTACGTGTTTGTGGACCCCTCAGCCGCGTCCTCCGAGGAAGCGCGCAACAAGGAGTTTCAGCGCCTGATGCAGAAAGGTCTGCAGCCCACCAACTTGGGGGCCAATGAAAACGGAAAGCGGGTAGAGAAGATTATCTTCCCCTGGGCTACCGTCACGGTAGGCAGCCGTGAGCAGAACGTGCTGCTGCTACGCGGCAACCAAGCGGCCGCCCCCGATGTGCGCCTGAACCAGAGCATTGAAGGGTTGGAGTACGAGCTGGCCAGCGCCATTAGGCGGTTGCAGCCCAACAAGCGCCGCATCATCGGCATAGTAGAAGGCCACGGGGAACTGGATAACCTGCAGATGGCCGACCTGATTGGCTCCTTGCAGCGCGACTATAACGTGTACCGGGTGGACCTGAGCAAGGTGCCCAGCCTAAAGCCTCTGGCGGCCGTTATTGTGGCCAAGCCCCAGCGGCCGTACACGGAGGCGGAGAAGTTCAAACTCGATGAGTACATCACCCAAGGTGGTAGGGCCATGTTTTTCGTGGATCAGATGCGGGTGAACCTCGACAGTGCCAACCGGGGCGGTATGCTGTCTTTCCCCCAGGAGCTCAACCTCACGGACCTGCTCTTCAAGTACGGCGTGCGGCTGAACGGGGACCTGGTGCTTGACCTGAACTCCGGCCTTATCCCGCTGGTGACGGGCATGACGGGCAACAAGCCCCAGGTAGAGCCCATGCCCTGGCAGTTTTACCCCATCGTCAACGCCTTTAGCCCGCACCCCATCACCCGCAACCTCGACGCGGTGTACCTTAAGTTTGCGGGTACCATTGATACCGTAAAAGCCCGCGGGATTCGTAAGACGCCGCTGTTTTTCACTTCGCGCTACTCCCGGGTGCTGCCGGCGCCGGTGCCCATCAACCTCAACGACGCCCGCCTGCCCCCCGACCCGAAATTGTACACGGCGGGGGCGAAGCCAATGGGCTACCTGCTGGAAGGGCAGTTCAGCTCGCTATACGCCAACCGCGCCAAGCCCGGCACCGCACAGTTTCAGCCCCCGCAGTCAGGGCAGGCAAAGCCGGGCAAGGTGCTGGTCGTATCCGATGGGGACTTTGTGCGCAATGAAGTGGATATGAAGACCAACCGCCCCCTGCGCCTAGGCTACGACCGGCTCGCCACCACCGAGTTTGCCAACCGGGAACTGGTGCAAAATGCGGCCGATTTTCTATTGGATGAAACGGGCCTTATAGGAGTACGTAGCAAGGAAATAACCCTGCGGCCCCTGGATAAGGTAAAAGTAAACGAGGAAAAACGCCGCTGGCAGTTACTGAATCTTGGCATTCCGCTGCTCATGCTGGCGTTGTTCGGGCTTGTGCGAGCTTGGCTGCGCAAACGGCGTTACGCGTCGTTTACGGAATGAAAATACTTAAAAGTTGACATTTTTATATGAATAGTAAAGGTGGTACAATAGTAGGTGATTTCCGTAGTGCTTCTAATCGCCGATTATGTTCGTCGATGACGAGTTAGAATGCGGACCCAGTGCATAGAAGTGAGCGACTGAAGGAACAGATTTTGCGTACGAGCACAGCATAGTGCTGCCGCAGCGAACAGTTCACTGCTTCCACGATGCTCGTGCGGCCACTGCCTTTGGGGCTCGGCAGATAGGCAGCGGGTGGTAAAACATTTCAATACGCTTCCCACTCGTCGGTGTAGTACCAGGTGCCGGTGCGATAATCAGTTGGCAAGCCCAGCCATAGGCGGCTGGCCGTGGCTGTGCCCCGCGTGCCTAGCACCTAGGTGACGATGTGCTAGGTGTAGCGCTCTGCGGCCAGCCAGAGCCAAGCTTTGCGCTGTTTACGCCCCACAAACGTTCACATCTCGTCCAGTTCCAACTCCTGGGGCCGGCTGGGTTTGGGCAGCGGGTGCGGGGTAATCGGCGTTTTTTTTGCCAGTTTGACAATGGTTGGGCGCGCGACGCCGGTCAAGCGCACAATTGCCCGTTGCGAGGCGCGCTCGACCAGCAGCTTGCCCAATTGCGCGTGTTGGGCGGCTTTGCGCGCCACGGCGTGCGTGAAAACAGCTTGGTAGTGGCAAGCTGTGCACTGGTACTTGAGCTGGCATTTAAGGCTGCCGTTCTTGCATAGAGCCGCACTGCCGCACTTCTTATAGGTGACAGTCGGCGGAAGCATTCACTAAGATACACATCACTTGCTATTATACCACTATCTGAATAGTGCAAATTTTATTGCTTTGAGTGGTGATTTTTTTTTAATAAGTTTGTGTAGTTAAATTTTTGCCGCATTCAGACAATGTCAGAAACATATAATAAACCAAAGAAATTTGCATATATAGATGCTTTACGCGGTATAGCAGCCTCTGGTATTATCTTTCATCATGTTCCTCGTTACTATTTAAGTAAGCCTATTAACGCGTTTCTTACATTAGGTGCAGGAGGAGTGCCTATATTCTTTATGCTGAGTGCGTTAACATTGTTCATTTCATTTAGGAATAGGCAGGTAGATAACGAAAAAAGACCCGTGCTTAATTTTTTTATTCGCCGTTTTTTTCGTATAGCTCCGTTATTTTATGTCTTGGTTTTGTATTTTTTGTGGTATGATAATTCTATTTTGAAATCACCAAATGAATTAGAAATTTCTATTGATTTTTGGACAGTCTTGGCTAACATTACTTTTGTTTTTGGATTAAATCCCTATTGGATTAATTCTATAGTACATAGTGGCTGGTCTATTGGAACTGAAATGCTATTTTACATGTGCGTTCCACTACTATTTAAAACCATAACTACACTTAAAAAATCATTGTGGTTTTTTATTGTGGCACTTTTTATAGCAAAAATATTTACGTATATATTGGCCCACGTAATTGCACCTGCTACTTCGCCAGGTCCAATTGCCACTAAGTTATGGAGTGCTTTTTACTATCAATCGGTTTTTAATCAACTTCCAATATTTGCACTTGGTATATTGATATATTTTCTTTTTAAATCATATGAAAGTATTGGACAAGATAAAAGTTTTGGTGAAGGTGAAAGATTAGCCTTAGCAAGGCCTATTCTAGTGCTCTTCGTTATTCTTCTTGTAAACAGCGCTTTGCAGACTTTTACAACGGACGGACTTGTGCCTAAATTTGTGACAGATTATGCTATTCTTTATATTCCATTTATTTTTGCAATGTATTTAACTTCACCAAAAATCCTTGTGAATCGTATGACTTTGTATCTTGGAAAGATTAGCTATAGTCTTTACTTAACCCATGCGGCTTTGATTTTTGCAATTGATAAAATTATTCCAGCTCATATATTTGGATACGGAGTATTGAATTATGCTTTTTTTGTCTCGGTGATTTTTTTGTTGACCGTAATTGTAGCAACAATTACCTATCATTTAATTGAGAAGCCTGGTCAAGATATAGGAAAAAAGCTCATTGCAAGGCTTGAACAGGAAAAGAGTATTGCTGTGCACCATAGCGCAAAATAGTGTTAAATAATTCTCGCTTTTTTATGATAATTTTGATACGCAAATTGATTGATATTTTATGACTTTACATCGTGACATATTCGTAAATATCAGTCCAGATACGTTTCATTTCTCTCATCCTACTTATTACCCGCCATATGAAGTTCATCGTCTCGTCTTCCGCCTTGCTCAAGCAGCTACAGAGCATCAATGGCGTGGTTACGAACAACCCCGTAGTACCCATTCTGGAGAACTTCCTCTTCGAGATTGAAGACAGCAAGCTGACCATTACGGCCTCGGATCTGGAAACCAGTATGATAACCGAGCTGCCCGTAGAAGCGCGCGAAAGCGGACGGATTGCAGCCCCCGCCCGCATCCTGCTCGATACGCTCAAAAATCTGCCTGACCAGCCCGTGACCTTCACGCTGGACGAGGAAACGTATACCATCGAAATCAGCTCGGCCAACGGACGCTACAAGCTGGCTGGCGAAAATGCTGCCGACTTTCCCCGGGTACCCGTAGTGAAAGGCTCGGCCCCCATCGAAATTCCGTCCTCTTCGCTGTCGCGCGCTATCAACAAAACCATCTTTGCTGTTAGCACCGACGAGCTGCGCCCGGCCATGACCGGGGTGCTTATTCAGTTGGCCGACAGTCAGGTGACCTTTGTAGCGACGGACGGACACCGCCTGCTGCGCTACCGCCGCCAGGATGTGGGTGCTGGCCAAACGGCTAACCTCATTGTGCCGCGCAAAGCCTTTAACCTACTCAAAAACGCCTTGCCCTCCGAGGCTACCACGGTGCGCGTAGAGTTCAACCACTCCAACGCCTTCTTCTCCTTCAACCAGATGCGCCTGGTGTGCCGCCTGATTGATGAGCGGTACCCCGACTACGAAAACGTAATTCCGGTGAGCAACCCCAACAAGCTCATCATCGACCGCGCGGCGCTGCTGAACTCGGTTAAGCGGATTGCCATCTACTCCAACAAAACCACGCACCAAGTGCGGTTCCGCCTGGCGGGCTCCGAGCTGACGGTTTCGGCGGAAGATCTGGATTTCTCCAACGAAGCCAACGAGAAGCTGGCTTGCCAGTACGACGGCGAAGACATGGAGATTGGTTTTAACGCCAAGTTCCTGATTGAGATGCTGTCGAACATCGACTCCGAAGAAATTACCCTGGAGCTGAGCACCCCCAACCGGGCCGGCCTGCTGATGCCCACCATTGCCGACGACAACGAAAGCATTCTGATGCTGGTGATGCCGGTGATGTTGAACAATTACGTGTAATACTAATGTGCTAATGGGAGAAATGTGCTGATGTGCTAATGACCAACTGGCTTCATTAGCGCGTTAGTACATTTTTTCGTTTAGCACATCAGCACATTTCCCACAATAGCACATTCGAATGAAGAAGTCTGAAATTCGCTTCAGCATTGCCCTCGACGACCAGAAAGTGCCCGAGGCCATCAGCTGGCAGGCTACCGACGCCGGCCCCGATATTCACTTTGCCAAGGCCATCAATATTGCCTTGTGGGACCGGGACGAGCGGGGCACCATGAAAATTGATCTGTGGACTAAAGAAATGCCCGTTGACGAAATGAAGCATTTCTACGTGGACACCATCGGAGCCATGGCTGAAAGCATCGTAACGGCTACCAACGATTCGGTTATGGCTACCAAAATGCGCGACTTATGCCGCGAGCTAATGAACCATCTGGAAGAAGAACAGAAAAAGCAGAAATAAAGTCAGCATACAAAAAGCCCCTCCGACGTAGTCAGGAGGGGCTTTTTGGTTTATACGAAAGCTATGTGAAGCCTACCGGCCACGGGCGCGGGTGCTGGCTGGCGTAGTACGGGGCGCTTCGCTCGCCGGAGCCAACACGGCTCCTTTGCTGCCAGCCGGAGCTGGATTCTGCACGGAGTTCACGAAGCGCGTATTGGCTGCGGTAGCGGCGTAGTCCTTGTCGTACTTGTAGAACGAGGCGCGGGAACCGTAGTACGAGCTGTACTGATCGGTGCTGAGGATGGTCTGCAGTTCCTTGTCCCGCTCTTTGCACACGCCCTGGCACTGCTGATCAATCAGTTGGGAGTTGCCGGCGTGCTTTTGCTCAATGGCCGCCATCTTGGCTACTTTATCTTCGTTGATGGCCCGCAGGCGCGAAGCCTGGTAACCATTAAGCCGGAGCTGCCGCACCATTTGGTCGGAAAGGCGGTCGGCCCGTTGGGCTACTACCGGGTTCAGGCGGGGCGAAGCCTGGGTTTTGTCCCGGCTAACGGCAAGCTGGTTGGTTTGTTGAGCCTGCGCTGCGGTAGCTACCGAAGCCAGCAACAGGGCCGTAAAAGCAAGTGTATGTCGCATGGTCTGGATTCGTTAACGGGTAAATAAACAGCGGCTACGAGCATGAGAGACACCGCCTCTGCCCGCAGGCTATACCACTCCCTAACGAAAAACTATGCCAGGGAGTTTATCCGAAAGCAAAAAGTGCTGCCCTTAGTAGTCAGGCAGCACTTGTGAGGGGGAAGCAGACAAAAAGTTAAAACTGGTTTTTCCACATCATCGATTCCACCGGCTTTACCGTCCGCTCGTTGTACTTGGCGTTGGGCTTACGGTTGTAGAAGTTCTCCACGTTGCCCTGCACGGTAAAGTAAATCAGCTGGCCTACGGGCATCAGGTGGTACACCCGTACTGGCATCGACACGCTGATTTCCAGCGTCCAGGTATTGCAGAAGCCGATATCTCCCTTGCCGGCGGTGGCATGAATGTCGATACCCAGGCGCCCGACGCTGCTCTTGCCTTCCAGGAAGGGCACGTGGGCATGGCTTTCGGTGTATTCCTCCGTCACGCCCAGGTAAAGCGTGCCCGGCTGGAGCACGAAGCCTTCAGCCGGAATTTCGAATACGTCGATTTCGTTGTGCTTACGCGCGTCCAGCACGGCGTCGCGGTAGGTAGCCAGGTAGCGGCCCAGGTGCACGTCGTAGGAATTGGTGCCGAGGCAAGCTCGGTCGTAGGGCTCAATGACGATGTTGCCCTGCTCAATTTCAGCGAGGATTTGCTGGTCGGTAAGAATCATGCGGTTTAGTCGGAAAGTGCAGTCTAGGAGTCGTCCCCGTCTTCGTAACGGTCTTCGGGCAGGCCCGCCCGGCGTTTTACCGGCGTAAAAGCGGCGGTTTCGGGGGCTTCATCCTCCAAATCATCATCTGCTTGCGGCTCGTACGCTCCATCGAGGCGGCGCTGCAGTTCGGGCACCGTCACCAGCGTCAGGCGCAGCGTCAGGCCTAAGGCGGCGGCCGCCATCAGGAAGGAAAGATAATCGAGGAGGCCGTAGCGCGAGAGTACACTGGCTTCGGGGTCTGCATTGCTGGTGAGGGCCCCGGACCGGCTCGCCGTGGTGGGGGCTACGGTTTCTGGCTCGGGGGCCGGATCTTCTACCGGCGAAGCCAGCGGAGCCTCTGCATCCACGTCGGCTGGGGGTACAGCAGCTCCATCGGCGGCCAGGGCCGCGGGCTCGGGGTCTTCGGAGGCATTGAACTGGGCGGTACCCTGCTTGATAGCGCGCTGCAAGGCACGAATCAGGGCTACCCGCTCATCGCGCGGCAGCACGCGGATGAAAAACTCAAAGTTGCGGTCGATGAGAATAGAGTTCAGCTGCTTTTCGAACTCCACCAAATCTGTGCGGCCTTTGCCAAAGCGGCCTTTGTAGCGTTCCGATACGCCGTTGTAGTTCTGAAACAGGGTTTTTAGGTCACTGCGGTCGGCAAAATCGTCGAATTCGCGCCGCGCTTTGGCCGTGCGCAGCGTAACCGGAAACTTACGCCGCGTAAACGACCGGTCGTACACCGTTTCCATGGTACGGAAATTCAGCTCGTCCACGGTGCGGTCGAACAGGCGCTTGTTGGCGGCGGCCGGTGTCTCGGTTTGGGCCAGCAGGGTGGCCGGCCCGGCGAGCCACAGCAGCACAAAAAGCAGGAGCAGCTGGCGAAGTCGGGGCATAGTGGCAAAGGAGTTTCGCCGCAAAGGTCGGTTATAATGTGCTGATGTGCTAATGTGGGTTGAATGTGCTCTGCTTCGCCGATGCTATAAATATGAAGAAATGAGTTGGTAGGAGGATGCAGCATGGCAAGGAGGATAAGGCAATGAGCCAATCCTATGAAAATGACAGGCCCCTGCCGTAGTGTACGGCAGGGGCCTGTTGAAAAGCAGAGGTATTCTTAAATCTGAAAACTTGCTACGACGTCAACCTGATGGGCCGCTTGCTTGCCGTACTGGAATTCCTCGATGAGTACCTCTGTTCATTCCACCACATTCGCGCATTAAAGCCCGTGGGCCTCGCGCATGGATTCGCGGCAGGCCGTCAGGTAAAGGTCTACGTACTCGTCGGTGATGGCCGTGCTCACAAACAGCGCCTCGTATTGGGCGGGTGCCAGGTAGATGCCCCGGTGCAGCATGGCCCGGAAATACCGGCCAAAGGCTTCCGTATCGGAAGTTTTCGCCGACTCCAGGTCGGTGACGGGCTGGCTGGTAAAGAACACGCTGAACATGGAGCCCACTTGGTTTACGGTGTAGTTCAGGCCCAGGTCAGCGCAAATCTGGCGGGTCCCGTCGGCAATGCGCGTGGTAATGCGGTTGAGCTCGGTGTAGAGTTCGGGGTGTTCGTTGAGGTACGTAAGCTGGGCAATGCCGGCGGCCGTGGCAATGGGATTACCAGACAGGGTTCCGGCCTGATACACTTTACCGGCCGGGGCCACATTATCCATAATGTCCTGCCGACCCCCGTAGGCACCCACGGGCATGCCGCCCCCAATGATTTTGCCGAGCGTCGTCATGTCCGGGGTGATGCCATACAACTCCTGGGCACCGCCGCGAGCCAAGCGGAAGCCCGTCATTACCTCATCGAAAATAAGCACAATGCCGTGCTGGGTGCACAGCGCGCGCAGTGCCTGTAAGTAGCCTTCCTGGGGCGCCACCAGGCCCATGTTGCCCACTACGGGCTCCAGAATAAGGGCGGCTATCTGGCCGGGATTAGCGGCAATAATTTGCTCTACGGCCGCCACATCGTTGTAAGGCACGGTGAGTGTGTCCTGGGCCACACCCTGGGTGACGCCCGGCGAATCGGGGGCACCCAGGGTGAGGGCCCCGGAGCCGGCGGCAATCAGGAAGGAGTCGCCGTGGCCGTGGTAGCAGCCTTCAAACTTGATGATCTTGTCCCGGCCGGTATAGCCGCGGGCCACCCGGATGGCGGACATCGTGGCTTCCGTACCCGAGTTTACGAGCCGTACTTTCTCAATGCTGGGCACCATCTGCTTGATCAACTCGGCCATTTCGACCTCGCGGCGGGTAGGCGCGCCAAACGACAAGGAGCCGTGCACAGCGGCTTGCACCGCGTCCAGCACCAACGCGGGCGCGTGGCCCAGAATCATAGGCCCCCAGGAGTTGATGAAGTCGAGGTACTGGTTGCCATCAACATCCGTCAGCCAGGCCCCTTTAGCCGATTGCATGAACACGGGGTGCCCGCCCACGGCCCGGAAGGCCCGCACCGGAGAGTTTACACCGCCAGGTATGTGATTTTTAGCGCGGGTGAAAAGGGCGTCGCTGGTAGAAAGCGTGAGGGTGGGAGCAGAAGGCAGAGACTGTGACATACAAAAAGGTTGGGCAAAACGACGAACGGCTACCCACGGATGGGAATAAGCCAATCAACTAACAAGAAACCCTGCAACAAGTGCAGGCAACGGGCACGGATTTACAGCCGCTAGCGGCCATCAACGGGGTTCAGCACTTCCACTTCCAGTCGCTCAAGCTTGGTGATGGGAACGTACTGATTATCGTGGGCGCCGCCGGGGTAGCCGATGCCTTGGAACAACGTGCCCGAAACCGGCCCGCCGTTGGCCAGCTGCTGCTGGAAAGCAGGCCCATATTGGTGCAGTTGGGTACCGAAGTAATACAACAGCTCAAAGCCGGAAAAGGCGAAAACCGAAGGCGGTAAATTCTGGCGCTGCGTATACAGCTGGCGGAAGCGTCGCACGCCCGGGTTGGCTTTGTCCAGGTACTTGGGCTGCACAAAGTACACGTCGCGCGCATCGAGCTGACTTAGCGCTACGCGGTTGTTTTCTATCCAGGATGCGTAAGTGAGCAGCGGCGTGCGGGCATCCTGGGCTTTCATGGCGGTGAAAGTATAGGCGCCCGCCTGCTTGCCATCGGAGGCCACAACCAGGTGGCCCAGCGTTTTGAGGTCAACGCCCGCAAAGCCTGCAGCCAGCGACTCTTCCAAGTCGGAGTTGATGCGCCGCAGTTGCAGCACTTTGCCGCCCAGGGCTTCGTAGGCCTGTTTGTAGGCCAGCCCAAAGGTCGCCTCGTCTTTAGTGTCTTCGTAGAGCACCACGGCCGTGCGGGGCCCGCCCAGGCGGTTGTAGGCAAACTGGGC
Source organism: Hymenobacter lutimineralis (assembly GCF_008271285.1). Classification (NCBI taxonomy): domain Bacteria; kingdom Pseudomonadati; phylum Bacteroidota; class Cytophagia; order Cytophagales; family Hymenobacteraceae; genus Hymenobacter; species Hymenobacter lutimineralis. The sequence continues at coordinate 64,082 of NZ_VTHL01000007.1, forward strand.
GGCTTGGCGAGCCTGGGTGGCCGTGCTGGGCTCGTACAGGTAGTGCCAGGCGTTGTCCAGAACCAGGTCCCCATCCTGGGAAAGCGGATTTACCGTGACAATCTGCTTTTGCTGGGCGTAGCGGGCCAGGATTTTACTGCCCGATTTATACACCGGCCCAATAATCATATCCATGCCGGCCAGTTCCGGCTGGGCCAGCACCTGCTTGAGCTGAAGCGTATCGGCGCCGGTATCGTAGGCAAACAGCTGCACGGGCCGGCCTTCGCGCTGCAGGGAGTCCTGGGCCAGGCGCAGGCCCGCGTATAAATCGGTGACAAACTGGTTTTTGCGGCGGGTTTCCCAGCTGGTGTCATTCAGCTCGAAGGGCAGCAGTATGGCAATGTTGTAGGAGCTTTTCTTGATTGCCCGGCGAGGCGTGTAGCGGGTGCGGTCGAGCGAAAACTGGGTGATGAGCTGGTCGAGCTGAGCGCGGTCGGCATCGGTGTACCAGCCGCCGTTGGCCAGCTTGTCGGCGTAGGCGCGGGCCAGGGCGGCATCCTGCGGAAAATCCTGAATTAGCTTCTGAAAGGTGGCCTTGTCCTTGACGCGGGGCAGGTACTGGGCTTTCATGTATTCCCGCTCGGCCACGAGGCGGTCCGGAGGAAGCTGGGCCAGTACGCGCAGGGCATTGTCAAAATCCCCCTGCTCGAAGGAAAGCTGCCCTTGCAGGAAAAGGGCGTCGGCTAGGGACGGCCACTGCGAAAACCGGTTGCGCAGCAGGTTCAGCATCTGTTCGGCTTCCGCCCACTTTTTCAGCCGGCTGGCGGCTACCGCGTAGAGGTAGGCGGCTTCGGGGGCGCGGTCGAACCTGGTAGTGGGCACGGTAAGGGGCTGCAGCTCCTGCATAGCCAGCTCATAGCGCGTCTGGTCGATGAGCAGCTTGCCATTCTTGTAGCGCGTGCCAAAGTCTACCGAGCCCAGGTTAGCGGGCAGGGGCGGGCCACTGGGCTTGGGCGACGTTGGGGCCGGGGTGGGTTTCGCGACGGGTGTAGGAGCCGTCGTAACCGGTTTTGCCGGCGACGTGCTGCCTGCGGGTGCCGGCTTTTTCACGGGCGTCTGCTGAGCTTGGGCACGGGGTGTTGGTCCCAAGGCCGCGCACAGCAGCGCAATCAGTAAAGCATAGGAAGACCTCATAAAATCGAGGAGCCAGAAGATTAGGCGGGAGTACCACGGAGCCGCAACCAGCGCGCCTCCTCGCGCAAAGGTACGTAGTTGTGACGGGGAAGGGCTACGTCGGCAGAACCATTGAGCTACCCGGTAAACGCTGCCGCCACCGGGTATTTTGCCGGGCTGCCCGGGTAGAAAGCTGGCAGCCGTTGGCGTAGCTCCAAAAGATTACGCTACTTAGGGGCATGACGGCCTCCCTTACTTTCCTGTCCATGGCTCAGCCCCAGCTGCGGCAGCGCCTTAACCTGCTGCTAGTGCTGGGCGCCTCCCTGGCGCTGAGCGTGGTACTCATTACGTTTCGGGTGTTCATTACCCAAAAAATCACGTTCGTCTTTCTCCTCTGGAACCTGTTTCTAGCCCTGATTCCCTTTGGGCTGAGCACGCTGCTACGTCTCACGCATGGCCGGCTTAAAGCGCGGGTGCTGCTGCCGGTAGGAGCGGTATGGCTGCTGTTTTTTCCCAATGCGCCCTATATTCTCACCGACCTTTTTCACCTGGAGCCCCGCGCCGGCGTGCCTTACTGGTATGATCTGGCGCTGATTCTGACCTGCGCCTGGAATGGGCTCATGCTGGCGTATGCCTCCCTGACGGACATGCAAATGCTGGTCACGCGCCGCCTCGGCTGGTGGGCCGGGTGGAGCTTTGCGGCGGTGGCCTTGCTGCTCAGCGCATTCGGCGTGTACCTGGGGCGCTACCTGCGTTTTAATAGCTGGGACATCATCACCAACCCGCTCACCCTGTTTTTCGACATTCTGAACCGCTTGCTGCACCCCTGGCAGCACCCCAGCACCTGGGGCGTTACGCTGCTGTTTGGGGCCTTCCTGCTGTTGGGCTACATCACCGTGCGCCTGCTGGGCCGGGTAAATGATGAGCCGATGCGCGCCGCGTAGCCGGTTCGCCGCCAACTGCCGCAGGAAGGCAAATTGTTCGTTGCAGTGTACCTTGAGCGGGTTATGATGCACCTCCAGACCGATTCCTCTGCTGCCCCCGCCATGTCGTGGGAGAAGCTGCTGAGCCGCCGCCGCTACCCCGAGCAGCCGCAGCTGCACGTCGTAACGGATGCTCTGCCCGTGCGCGGGGCCTTCGTGGCCGACTACGACCGGGTGGTGTTCAGCTCGTCCTTTCGGCGGCTGCAGCGCAAAACCCAGGTAATGCCTTTGCCCGAAACCGACTTCGTGCACACGCGCCTTACCCACTCGCTCGAAACGGCCTGCGTGGGCCGCTCCCTGGGGCGGCTGGGTGGGCGCCTGCTGCTGGAAGAGTCGGAAAGCCTCCGGCAAAGCCTGCCGTATCTGGACAGTGACTTTGGGGACATTGTGGCCGCCGCCTGCCTGGCCCACGACATCGGCAATCCGCCCTTTGGGCACAGTGGCGAGGCGGCCATTTCGGCTTACTTCCGGAGCGGGGCGGCGGAGCCCTTTGTGCGGGTGCTCAACGCTGCCCAGCGCGCCGACTTACAGCAGTTTGAGGGCAATGCCGCCGGATTTCGGGTGCTGACGCACACGTATCCAGCCCACAGCAGCGGCTCCTCCGGGCTGGGGCTTACCTACGCTACGCTTGGCGCCTTCACCAAATACCCGCGTCCCTCGCTGGTACCTGAGACCAACCGGCCCCAAGGCACCAGCGAGAAAAAGCACGGCTATTTTCAAACCGAGGCTCCTCGCTTCCGGGAAATGGCCGGGGAGCTGGGGTTGCTCGCCAAGTCGGCTGAGGGCGCCGAGGGGTTCTTTCACCGACATCCGCTGGCCTTCCTGGTAGAAGCCGCCGATGATCTTTGCTACCGCATCATCGACTTTGAAGACGGCCTGAAGCTGGGTCTTATTCCGCGAAAAGCGGGCCTGCGCCTCCTGCGCGAAATGCTCGGCGACGCGCCCGACCGGCGGGGCTCCCTGGAGTGGCGCGACTGGCGGGAGGAACTGGGCTACCTGCGGGCCCGGCTCATCAACCACCTCGTGCTGCAAACAGCCCGGCGCTTCGCCGATCAGGCCCCGGAGCTGCTGCGCGGCCGCGCCGATGAGCCCCTGGTTCAGGAGCTCGACTGCTGGGAGCAGCTGCAGCTCATGCACCGGCTCACCGTTGAGCATCTGTACCAGAGCCGGCCGGTGCTGGAAATTGAGGCAGCCGGCTTTGAGGTGCTGGCCGGGCTGCTCGACGCCTTTTTGCATGCCACCTTCGATCCGCAGAGCAGTGCCCGGTCGCGCAAGCTGTTGCAGCTGCTGCCCGAGCAGTTTCGCGCCGTGGGTCCTCAGCAGTCCGCTACGGCCTACGAGCAAATTGTCCTGCTGACGGACTACATCGGTGGCCTCACCGATCAAAACGCCCTCAGCCTGTTCCGCACGATTCGCGGCATCGACCTGCCCAAGATGTACTGAGGCCTGTTTTTGGGTTTATTTCTTACTGCAGGAGCTGCAGCGTGGTATCCAAAGGTTGCTGCCGAAGCAGCTGCTGGTACTGCTCCAGGATGGCGGCCTGCTGGCGACGCTGGGCTTTTTTCTGAAATGGCTGCACCTGGTAGCGGCTGCCGGGCGCGCGGCGGAGGTGCACGTAGATGAGGCCGCGGCTGGGACGTTTAGCGGCTTCCCCGGTTTGCACCCGGCTGACGCGCTGGCGGTTGTCGCCGAACAGGGTCTGCATCGGGCTCAAACCCACAAACAAGTCTGCCCGGCCGTCGAGGGTGTATTCCCCAGTCACGGCCATATCTGTGAGGTTGCTGCTCAGGCTAAGGCTTGGAATGAGCAAGCGGTTGCCATCCAGGATAAAACGGGAGCGGACGGGCTCAAAGTACACGTGACTGGTGCGGCGCTTGCGGAGCATTTTCAGGGTTTGCATCAGGGCTTCCACATTCAGCAGCTCCAGGCCCTGCAAGTCCGTGCGCAGAAAGGCCTGGGTAGAAGCCAGGCGCGGCAGAAACGTCGCGTCCAGCAGGGTGTGGACATCAGCCTCGCTGCGCATGGTGCCCCGGATGTTGGCCGGCTTTAGTACATCAAGTCCCAATTCAGAAGCCAGGCCAAACAGCTCGGGCAGCTGAATGTCCTGCAGCCTTACCTGGGTGTGCAGCGGGAGCTGGCCTTGTTCAGTTACCAGGGTTTGCAGCTGGCCCCGCAAATGCAGGGCGCCGCCCAGGGCTTGCAGGCCACACTCGTGTACAACTACCCGCCCTGCTTCCAGGCTGCTGCGCAAGGAAAGTTGTCGGCCACGCAGCGCCCCGTAGCGGATATCGTCGGCCAGCACGCGTACCGTACCCGTGACCGTACCATCGAGGAATGGCTTAGGCCGGGAAGCCGGGCGCGGCCCCCGGCGGCGCAGGGAATCGGGGGCGGGCTCGGGCACCGTGCTTAGGGCAGCCAGCAGTTGCAGCAGGTGCTGCACATCAAGCGTGGCGTAGCGGAGCTCCAGGTCGGCGTTGGCCGAGAGCAGGCGGCTGCCCTGAAGCTGCGCCGTACCCGCCAGCAAGCCAGTGCCCCCGGTCGACGTCTGAAACGTTAGCCGGGGTACCCTAAATACCGGCCCGTTCTTGTCGATACGTAGCTGCAAATTGGTGAGCTGGTCACCACCCGGCAGCAGCAGCGCCCCAATGGTAGCCGTGGCCTGACCGTTGGCAGCCAGAAGCAGCTCGCGGAGGGTTGGGTCGGTGGGCGCTTTAACTGCCCGCCGGGGCGGCTGCGTGATACGGCTCAACAGCCGCGTGTACTGCATCTGGCGGAAGTGTACCGTGAGCCGTGCTGCCACCGGCTGGGGGCGCGTAATATCCGTGGGCCAGCTCACGGCGCCCTGCAAGTCACCGCCCCAGGCCTTGGCCCGTAAATCGGCCAGTTGCACGCGGTAGCCATTGTGGCGTACGGTGGCGGCCAGGTCTTGCAGGGTATCGGTGGCCAGGACCAGACGTCCACACTGGAGCTGGATGTTCAGGCGCAAGCCCGGCGGTAGAAAGTTGAGGGCACGCGTAACCACCCCTTGCGGATGCTTACGCCGTAAGGCCCGCGTTTGGGGCCGGATGCCCTGCCGTGCAGCCGGGGGCGCCACTAAGCGGCGTAGCTCCGCCAAGCGCAATTCATCGACCCGAAACGTGCCGGTTATATTGGTGGTGGGGTGCTGCCCGCTGAAATACGCCAGTAAATACTGGGTGGTGGCATTGGCCTGCACCTGCATGCCATTGAGTTGGCCCGTCAGGTTTTCCAGGCGCCAGAGGCTGTCCTGGAGCCGGACCAGTACATTCAAGCGCCGGATATCGGCCCCCCGACCCGGAATGAGAAACGAAGCATCTTCCAGGCGCACCGTACCACGCGCGGCAATAGGTGCCAGCTCTTCGTCGACCTGCCGGACCTGGCGGGCAGCGCGGCTAGGAATTGTCGGGAAAGTGCCGTTCAGGTACAGATCCAGTGCCGCCTCGCCCCGGCGGGCCCGCCATAGGCTGGGCACCAAAACGCTGGCCAGGGTCTGCAACTCTGTGCGCCCCTGCACCCGCCCGTACAAGTGAGGCTGAGTGAAGTCGTACACCGTCAGGCGGGCCGACAGCTCCCCGGCGTGCGAATACAAGCGGCATTTCTCGAAGGTGAGGGACGTAGTGCGGGGCGAGTGACTGACACCATTGTCGAATACTCCGCGGGCATCCCAGCGCCGGATGCGCCGCGCCGAGTCGGCCCACTGCACTTGCGCGTTGTGGAGGGCGAACCGTAGAACCGTGCGCGGCCGGGCCGTGGGGCCGCTCAGGCCCCGAATGGAGTACCAGATCTGGGCGTGGCTGGGGCTGCGGGCTTTTTCCAGAAACCGGTCGAGGCCGGGAGGGAAGGCCACGCGCAGCACTTCCAGCAGGGGCTGGCGCCCGGCAAAGCGCAGGTTTAGCTGGGTGCCCCGGGGCTGGCCGGGGGCTGCCCCCTGGTGGGTGCCGCTCAAGCGGATGGTGTCGCCGTTGAGCGTGGCGCGGGTGCTCAAAAAAGTTCCGGTGCGCTGTCGGAAGGCATACTTGTAGTGCACTAACGCTACCATGGGCTCCTGCGCAAACAGGTTGCCGCGCCCACTGCGCAAGTATTGCAGTTCCCCCTGCAAGCGTCCTTTGGTATGAGCCACACCGTGCCAGACCGTAGCGGCAAGGCTGCCCCGGCGCACCAAGGCGGCAAAGCCACTGCGGTGAAGCTCATTGCGGTCCTGGAAATGCGCGTTAACCAGGATCAGGGAGTCGAGTTGGAAGCTGGGCGGGGTGGCGGGGGTGGCTTTGCGGGGGCCCTTGCCGCGCAGGCCCCAGTCGTGCCCTACCGAATCGGTGTACTGGCGGAAGGCCGCGTCGCGCACCGTTAGCCGACTCACCCGGAACTCCCCGCGCCACAGCTTGCTGACTTCCAGGCGGGCATCGGCCCGGCGCACGCGCAGTACTTCCACCCGGCGCCCGTAGGAGGTGTCGGTGAGGCTGAGGTGGTGCAGGGAGGCTGTAAGGTGCGGGAACTCGCGCAACAGGGAAAAGCGCACGTCAAACGGCGCCAGTACCAGTTCCGAGTGCTGGCTTACCCGCTCGCGCACCAGTGCTTCTACCCGGCGCTGCCCCCAGCGGGTGCCCAGCAGCCAGGCGGTGCCCACTACCACCAGCAGCACGACCAGCACAAGCACAGCCAGCAACCGCGGAATAGTAGAGCGTTTCATGTAAAGCGTAAAGAAAAAGGCCGCACCTGGGAGAAGCTTCTTACGCAGCAAGTGAATCGGACAGCTAAGCCAAAGACAAGCGGCCGGGGCGCGGCGTAGGGCGTTCAAGGTAGAAGTTGTGAGGCTACTTTCAGCAAAAAGCCTGCGGGGTAGAAAACAATTGGGCTTTATTATTTAGAAAAATTCTAAATAGTTATACTTGTCGGATCATTCCTCAATTCCTCGCGTTTATGGCGCAGTTCTTTCACCACAACGAATTTGGCTACTGTGCGCGGTGCCCACGGACGCAGCACCTGCACGTGTGTTTTGGCAATGTTGCCCTGGCTACCACCGCCGCAGAGTTTGCGGAGTTTCGGGCATACGTAGCGCGTACCTGGCAGCACCACTGCCTGCACACCCAAGACCCCGAAGTGCGCTGTATTGCCCTGCGTACCCCGGTTTGCCGCATGGCGCTGGTCTTTTCGCTGGTTGAACTTACCCAGCTCCAGGAAATCCTCGAAAATACGGCGCTGCTGTTGGAAGTAGAGGAGCTACTCCGCTAGTGTGAGGAGCGCCTGCCCGTGAAGGAACTCAATAAAAGGGTCGTTCTTGCCGGGCATATTCTCTGCTATGGCTATCAAACTACCCTCCCTCCAGCGCCTCACTGCCGAAGCAGCCCGGGTGGCGCGGCGCTTTCCCCTCACGCTGCTGTGTGCCTTCGTGCTGTGCGGAGTTGGCTTCTACGTCATTGACCTCGACAATGAGGCCGAGCAAAACGTGCAATGGCTTTTTCCGGCCCTGTCGGCTGCCGGGCTGGGTCTTTCGCTCACGCTGGCCCTGGCTCTCACGGCCGAGCGGTACCACTGGCGACCAGGGCTGCGCTGGGGCAGCCTAGCTGGGGCATTGGGGCTGTTGGGCTTGTGGTATGGCTTGGCGCCCGCTCAGCTGGATACCACTTGGGGAATACGGCTGGCGCTGCTGCTGCTGGCGTTACACTTGGCCGTAGCGGCCGGACCCTACGTCTCGGAGTTGCGCGGGCGGGCCGATACACCGGGCTTCTGGCGCTACAACGAAACCCTGTTTCTGCGCATTCTCACGGCCGGCTTGTATTCCGGCGTCCTGTTTGTGGGTTGTTCCCTGGCTCTGGTGGCCATTGATAACCTGTTCGATGTAAAGGTGAACGAGCGGCTTTACGCTTACCTGTTCGTGGTGCTGGCAACGGTATTCAACACGTGGTTTTTCCTGGCCGGTGTTCCCCGGAATTTTGACGAGCTGGAACAGGAGGCCGTTTATCCCAAGGGCCTCAAGCTGTTCACGCAGTTTGTGCTACTGCCCCTGGTGGTGCTGTACCTGGTGATTCTGTATGCCTATCTGGCGCGCATCGTGGGGCTCTGGACGCTGCCCAAAGGCTGGGTTTCCACGCTTATCCTGGCACTGGCCGTAGCGGGCATTTTCGCGCTGCTGCTGATTCACCCCATTCGGCAAGCTGCCGAAAATACCTGGATCCGGACCTTTGCCCGCTGGTTTTACCTGGCGCTGTTTCCGCTTCTGGGACTACTAGCCGTGGCTATTGGCACCCGCGTTGGGGAATATGGCGTGACGGAAGAGCGGTACATTGTGCTGGTGCTGGCCGCCTGGCTTTTCTGCATGGCCATCTACTTTCTGGTGCGCCGGGGGCAGGGCATCATCTGGATTCCGGCCTCGTTGGCGCTGGTGGCCTTTCTGGCGGCCGTAGGCCCTCTTAGTGCCTTTGCCGTTGCCCAGCGCAGTCAGCGTGGGCAGCTGCGCGAAATCAGCCTCCGGTACAAGCTGCTAAAAGATGGCAAGCTGGATGGGGCGGGGAAGCGGGTACCGTATCTGCCTTTGGCGGTGCGCCAGCGCATTTCCTCCATTTTCCACTTCTTCGCTGAGCGTAATGCTGCCGAGCAATTACAGCCTTTATTTACCGCTTCGCTGCAGCTCCCGGATGCCTTGCTGGCCGGCACGAAATGGGAGCAAGTACAATGGCAGTCCAATCAGTTATTTGCTGTTAGCCTGTTAGTCCGGGCCGACCCAGAGGCTACTGACCAAGCCCAGGAAATTTCAGCCTCCTTTGCCGCCGATGCGACGGAATACTTAAAGCTGGGAGACGGACGCTATTGGTGGGCCAACGTGCGCTTTACCCAGTATCCTCATGATTCAACCGACAAGGTTGTGGCCACGGCTTCCGTGCGGGAAGGCTCGTTCCGGCTACGCACCCAGGAACGTGGCCGTACATTGCTGCTGGAGCAGCTGGGAGCCAATCAGCGCTGGCAACCGCGCCTCTCGGTGTTTCCCGGCCGCGTAGCCGACTCGCTGGCTCGCCAGCATAGCCATAATCAGCGCACATACTTGCAACTGCCAGCTACGAACCTCACGCTACGAGCCACGGCCGGTAACATCCGCTTCCAGCTGTTTATGAGGGAACTCACCCGCCATCAGCAGCAGAACACCGTAGGGTATGACTTCGAAGGCCAAGCCTTGCTGGAAATAGCTCAGCCCTAAAACGTCAACCGCCCGACCAATGGCCGAGCGGTTGGTAATGTCTACAAGTATGCTTCAGGTTGGCTAGGCAGCGCAACTCGCGCATTAGGCCAGTAAAGCCAGCCGAATGGCGCGGGGCGGCGCCCCGCTACTGCCCGCGAACCGTCCCCAAAATCCGCGAAATCCGCCCAAATCCGTGGTTTCTATTCCCACTCAATCGTCGCTGGGGGCTTGGAGCTGATGTCGTACACCACGCGGTTGATGCCGCGCACCTGGTTGATGATTTTGTTGCTCACTTCGGCCAGGAACTCGTAGGGGAGGTGGGCCCAGTCGGCCGTCATGCCGTCTACGCTGGTTACGGCGCGTAGGGCTACCACCCGCTCGTAGGTTCGCTCGTCGCCCATCACGCCCACGCTTTGCACCGGCAGCAGCATCACGCCGGCCTGCCATACTTTCTCGTAGAGGCCGTGCTCTTTCAGGCCGTTGATGAAGATGGCGTCGGCGCGCTGGAGCAGGTCTACTTTCTCGGGCGTAATATCGCCAAGGATGCGGATGCCCAGGCCGGGGCCGGGGAAGGGGTGGCGGTGCAGAATATTTACCGGCAGCTCCAGGGTATGGCCTACTTCGCGCACCTCGTCCTTGAACAAGGCCCGCAGCGGCTCCACAATGCGCAGGTTCATCTTCTCGGGCAGCCCGCCCACGTTGTGGTGGCTTTTGATGGTCACGGCTGGGCCCTTCACCGACACCGACTCAATTACATCGGGGTAGATGGTGCCCTGGGCCAGCCAGCGGGCGCCGTCCACCTTCTGGGCTTCGCGGTCGAACACCTCAATAAAGGTGCGGCCAATGGCTTTGCGCTTCAGCTCGGGGTCGGTGAGGCCGGTAAGGGCCGCGTAGAACTCCTGGGAGGCATCCACGCCGCGTACGTTCAGCCCGAGGTCTTTGTAGGAGTGGAGCACATCTTCGTACTCGTCCTTGCGCAACAGGCCGTTGTTTACGAAAATACCGTGCAGCCGCTTGCCAATGGCCTTGTGCAGCAGCAGCGCGGCCACCGAAGAATCGACGCCGCCGGAAAGGCCCAGAATCACCTGGTCTTCCTCCCCAATAGTGCGCTGCAGGGTAGCCACCATCGAGTCCACGAAGTGCTCCGGCGTCCAGCTCTGGTCGAGCCCGCAGATGTTAACTACGAAGTTCTGCAGGAGCGTTTTGCCGTCGGTAGAGTGCGTTACTTCGGGGTGGAACTGGATGCCATAAGTTTCCTGCTCCGCAATTTTGAAGGCAGCCACGGCCACTTCTGGGGTGCTGGCAATGATGTCGAACCCGGCAGGCAGGCTCTTAATGGTGTCGCCGTGCGACATCCAGACCTGCGACTCGGTGGGCACGCCGTGGAGTAGCGGCGACTCGTGGTTTACGCGGGCCAGGCGGGCGCGGCCGTACTCGCGAATGGTCGCGGGCAGCACTTCGCCGCCCTGCTGGTGGGCCAGCAGCTGAGCCCCGTAGCACACGCCCAGCACCGGCACCTGGCCCAGGTAGCGGCTCAGGTCGGGGTTGGGCGAGTCGGCGTCGCGCACGGAACAGGGAGAGCCCGAAAGCACCACGCCCCGAATATCCTCAGTGAGGTTCGGGGCGTGATTATACGGATGGATTTCGCAGTAAACGTTCAGTTCCCGGATGCGTCGGGCAATGAGCTGGGTGTACTGCGACCCAAAATCGAGAATGAGAATCTGTTGAGGCATGGGCAAAGGTAAAACGCAGATTGCAGACCTGACACTGCCTGCGGGCATTCCGCGGGAAGAATATTTAGCCGCCGGCTGATGCTACCGTTACAGTGGAGTTGTCACAACGTACCGACAAATACCGGGATTTTCCTGCTGCCCAGCCCCAGTGCATGGCTTTTGCACGATGGTTATAGGAAATGTGCAATTTTTTGCATCCAGGGTACTTGTCACGGGAAGGTCACAATCTGCCTTGATGCAGGCATCCGGTACGTGCACCTTTGTTCCGTTCCCTGTCTCACTAACCCTTTTGTCCGCCATGCGTTACGCTACTCTCGTTCTCGGTTTACTAGGGTTTGCGCTGCCAATCGGAGCAGCCCAGGCCCAGACTGCCACGCCAGCTCCGGAGCCCACTACGGCCACCATGGCGGCGGTACTGAAGCCCACTACGCCGCCCGATGAAATCCGGGACCCGGTACTGAGCAGTGAAGAAGAAATTACGGCGGATGCGGTGCTGGCTGCCCCAGCCCCCGAAAAAGTTACCCTCACCGGGCGGGTGATGGACGAGGATAGCCAGCCCCTGATTGGCGCTACTGTGTACGTGCGGGGGGCCGGTGTGGCTGCCAGCACCGATGCCAAAGGCTTCTACACCCTGCAGGTGCCGGCCGGCGTAAACAAGCTCCTCTTCAGCTACGGGGGCTACGTCGACAAGGAAATTGATGCCAGCAACTACCTGCCCGTAAATGTGAGTCTGGCGCCGCAGGCTGATAAAAAGAAATAACCGGCCTGGCCTTTTTCGGGCCGGCCTTCAATCTGATGCTACGAAAACAAACCAAAAGGAGCACGCAGGTGCTCCTTTTTTGGCTTCTGCCTCAGCTACATGGCCTGGGTTTGGAGTTAAAACAGAAAAAACCTTGCACCGGCCCGGAATCCGTGCGTATATTTGCAACGGCGAATCAGTACGACCAGCTCCTGCTGAACTCCCCCAGGACCGGAAGGTAGCAAGGGTAGGCGGTTGAGCGGTGCGATATTGGTTCGCTTTTTTTTGTCCATGCCCCAACGAAACCGCGCGCGGCGTTTGCCCGCAATCGGTTAGCTTTGGGGCATTGTTTTTTTCAAACTGTTCGCATGAAGTTTTTCATTGATACGGCCAACCTGCGCGAAATCCAGGAAGCAGTAGAGCTAGGCGTCCTCGACGGCGTAACGACCAACCCGTCCTTAATGGCTAAGGAAGGCATCAAAGGCACGGATGCCGTGATGAGCCACTACCGCCAGATCTGCGAGCTGGTGGAAGGCGACGTATCGGCCGAGGTAATTGCGACGGATTTTGAAGGCATCATCCGGGAAGGAGAGGCGCTGGCTGAGCTGCACCCCAACATTGTGGTGAAGGTGCCCATGATTCGGGACGGCGTGAAGGCCATCCGCTACTTCTCCGATAAAGGCATTAAAACCAACTGCACGCTCATCTTCTCGGCCGGGCAGGCGCTGCTGGCCGCCAAAGCCGGAGCCACCTACGTTTCGCCCTTTGTGGGCCGGCTCGATGACATCGGCCACGACGGCCTGCAGCTGGTGCAGCAGATTGTAGACATCTTCTCCAATTACGGCTACCCCACGCAGGTGCTGGCGGCCTCGGTGCGCCACGTACCCCACCTCATTCAGTGCGCTGAGTTGGGTGCCGACGTGGTAACCTGCCCGCTCAACGTCATTACCGGGCTGCTCAACCACCCCCTCACGGACAAAGGACTGGCTACCTTCCTGGCCGATCATAAGAAAGTAAATTCTTAATGTGCTGATGTGGTTGAATGTGCTAAGGTGTTAATTTACAATCGAGAGCATTAGCACATTCAATCACATCAGCACATTAGCACATTGACCTAGATGTACATCATCAAAGTAAAAGGCAAGGCCAAGATTCCGGACTACATCCAGCTGCGCGACGAAAACTTCGTGCTCATTGCGTACTTCCGCGCCGACCGTCCCCTGAAAGATCTGCATCGGTACGGGCTGGAAGGCAAGGAAGTACCCCTGGCCTCCGTCATCGAGCAACTTGAGTTTGGCAAGCTGCAGAAACTGACCTTAGGGTCTTAGGGCTTAGGTGGCAAGGGCCTGAATGGCGTTCTGTTAGCCACCGGCTTGCTGCACCTTTGAACCTTATCCAGGATCCGAACTACCAAGACTCTCGTTCCTAATTCCTAAGTCCCTCAGCCGTAACCGCATGGCCGTAATAGAGCTCCACGACGCGTATATCATGCAGGAGGTGAATACCGTGCTGCAAAAGGTGTCGTTTCGGCTGGAAAAGGGCGAGTTTGCGTACCTGGTGGGCCGTACGGGTTCCGGCAAAAGCTCCTTGCTGAAAACACTCTACGCCGATCTGCCCCTGGGCGGAGGCACCGGCACCGTAGCGGACGTGCCCCTGCAACGGCTCAGCCGCAGCCAAGTGCCGCAGCTACGGCGCAAGCTGGGTATCATCTTTCAGGACTTCCAACTACTCTTTGACCGCTCCGTTGCCGACAACCTGCTGTTTGTGCTGAACGCTACCGGCTGGACCGGGAAGGCCCGCAAAAAACAACGCATTTCGGAAGTGCTGATGCGCGTGGGCCTGGCCAACGTAGCCGGCAAAATGCCCCACCAGCTTTCCGGCGGCGAGCAGCAGCGGGTGGTAATTGCCCGCGCTCTGCTCAACGAGCCCCTGCTGCTGCTGGCCGATGAGCCCACTGGCAACCTCGACCCTGATGTAGCCGACAGCATCATGCGGCTGTTTGTGGAAATCAACCACGCGGGCACGGCCGTACTAATGGCTACGCACAACTACCCGCTGCTCCGCCAATACCCGCAACGCATTCTGCAATGCAAAGACGGCCACCTGCTGGACTCCGCTACGGCCAACCTGGAGCTGAGCGGCCGTTAAGCTCCAGGTTGTATCAGTTACCCTAGCTTTTCGTTCATGTCTGGCCTGTCGGTTCTGCTACCTATCTATAACCGGGATGTGACCCGGCTGGTAGAGATGCTGGCACAACAAGCTCGTCAGTGGCCCGGCCCCGTGGAAATTCTGTGCTTCGACGACGGTTCTGAGGACGCGGTGCGGGCTCTGAACCGACCCATGGTCGCGTGGGCGGGGGTTGTCTACCACGAACTACCGGCAAATATTGGCCGCTCAGCTATCCGGAACCGGCTGGCGGCGGCGGCTCAGCACCCCTGGCTGTTGCTGCTGGATAATAATATTTCCCTGCCGGACGACCAGTTTCTGGCCCGCTACGCCACGGCCCTCGCCACGGCACCGGTGCTGGTAGGCGGCACAACCTATGCTGCCGAAGCCCCAACCGGGCCCCAACTGTTGCGCTGGCATTACGGCCGCCTGCGCGAAGCCCGCGCCGCGAAGAGCCGCCAACGGCAGCCCTATGCGCAGTTCAACCTGAAAAATGTGCTGATGCGCGCCGATGTGTTTCGCGGCATCGGGCTGGATGAGCACCTCACGCGCTATGGCCACGAGGACACCAAGCTGGGCTGGGCGCTGCAGGAACAGCAGGTACACGTACACCACCTCGATAACCCCGTCCTCCACGATGCCCTGGAGCCAGCGGCGGAGTTCCTGCGCAAGTCGCGGCAGGCGGTGCTCAACCTCGCGCAACTGTATCGGGCCGAAGGACTGGGCACCGATACTAAGCTCCTGCGCTCGGCTTTGCGCCTTCGTAAGATGGGCCTCGACCAGGCGTTCTGCCGGGGGTTTGCGCTGGTGCAGCGCCGGGTGCGCCGACAGCTGCTGCAAGGCGTACCGGGAAGCTTACGGCAGTTCGACGCGCTGAAGCTCTACTGGCTGCTCCTGGCCCTCGGCCGCACCAGGAAAGTAGTTAGCTGATGGCGCTTTCCTGTTAGCCACGACAGCCTACGCCTAAAAACAAACCGCCAGCCCCGTAGAGGCTGGCGGTTGAAACACGATATACAATAGGCGAACGGCGAAGCGCCATTGGCTAGGGGCTAACAGAAAGCTAGTCGTTGTCGGTATTCTTCACTTCCGACTTCACTTCCTTGTAGCCTTCCTTGGTTTTCTCGCCTACTTTTTTGGCGGCATTACCGATTTTCTGGCCTACAGTTTTACCGGCATCTTTCACGTCAGAAGCGGTGTTGCTGGCGGCTTGGCCTACTTTGCTGCGCTCATCGGCCGTTTCAGCGCTTAATTCCTTCGCCTCACCACTCACGGCGTCGGCGCCCTGGGCCGTGCGGGCCTCAGCTTTGTCGTACGACTTGAAGGCCGCGTACTTCAGCTTTTCCTTCTGAATTTCGGCCAAATCTTTGGCTGAAATGTCGCCTTTGATTTTATCGTAGGCCTCATCCAGGGCACGCCACTCAGCATTGATGTTGCGCCAGTCGTCGATGTCGTACTGGTTTTCGTTGGCTTTGATGTTGTTCACGAAGGCCTCATAGGTAGCGCGGGCATTGGCGGCCGTAATCTGGGCAGCAGGGGAGGAGGGCTTGTAGTATTTGCCCAGCTTGGTAGGCGTGCCCGAAGACGCCGAAGCCCCGGCGCGGCTGCTCCAGGCGGCGGCGCGCTTGTCGTACGCCGTAGTGTAGCGGGTTTTCAACTGGTCGTACTCGGTGCGGCGGGCCTCATCCCAGCTCGACATACCGGCTTCGGCAGCGGCTACGCGGGCATCATAATCGGCCTTCAGCTGGGTAGTTTCCTGGTTCCACTGCTCTTCGGTTTTGTCGCCCACCATTTCGGCGTTGGTTTCGGCGTTGGTTACAAAGGTGCGGAAATCGGAATAAGCCTGTTCGCTATCCTGAGCAACTTCGGCTTTTTCGGTTCGGGAGCAGCTTGTTTGCGTCATGGCGCCGGTCAGCAGCAATGCAGCCAGCGCGGGTAGGGTGATGAATTTTTTCAACATGGCAGTAGGGAGGAGAAAGTTGAACGGGAAATAGTCGGCTCATTCTGGAGCTGAACTGCTGCCATAACGACGCCATGCCGCCCGGGGTTACGCACGCGGCGGATAGCCCCGGACTTCTATCTTTGGCGTCCACCCTCGATGCCCTGCCTTCCTTGCCTGCGCTTATTCGTCCTTCCTCGCCCATTCAGTTGCTCGATTTGCCGGCCCAGCACGCGCCCATTCAGGCCGAGCTGGAAGCGGCGGTGCGCCAGACTTTGGCCGAAGCTGCTTTCATCCAGGGGCCGGCCGTGGGGCTGTTTGCGCAGGAACTAAGCCACTACCTCGGCGGTGCCCACGTCATTCCCTGCGCCAACGGCACCGATGCCCTGCAGCTGGCCCTGATGAGCCTGAACCTGCCCGCCGGGGCCGAAGTCATTGTGCCCGCCTTCACCTATGTAGCCACCCTGGAAGCTGCCGCCGTGCTGGGTTTGCGTCCCGTCCTCGCCGATGTACTCCCTGATACGTTCAACCTCGACCCCGCTGCCGTGCAGGCCGCTCTCACGCCCCGCACTGGCGCCATTGTGGCGGTGCATTTGTTCGGCCAGTGTGCCGATTTGCAGGCCTTACGGGCGCTAGCCGACGCGCACGGCGTGGCCCTCATTGAAGACAACGCCCAGGCCATTGGGGCCACGTTTCAGCCTGATTCCGGCAAAACCTGGATGGCCGGCACGGTAGGCGAGGTGGGCACCACCTCGTTCTTCCCCAGCAAAAACCTCGGGGGCTTCGGCGATGGGGGCGCCCTGTTTACCCGGGATGAAGCCCGAGCCGCCTACTTGCGCCAGCTTGCCAACCACGGCCAGACGCGCAAGTACCACCACCAGCACGTGGGCCTCAACTCCCGCCTCGATACCCTGCAGGCGGCCCTGCTGCGCGTGAAGCTGCCCCACCTGCCGGCCTGGACCGCCGCCCGCCAGCGCGTGGCCGCCCGCTACGACGCCCTACTTAGCCCAATAGCCGGCCTCACTATCCCGGGCCGCGACCCGCGCAGCACCCACGTGTTTCATCAATACACCATCTGCGTGGCCGACGAGCCCGGCCGCCGCGACGCCCTGCAGCAGCACCTGCACCGGCACGGCGTACCCAGCGCCGTCTACTATCCACTGCCCGTGCACGAGCAGCCCGCTTACCAATACCTAGGTTACCGAGCCGGGCAATTCCCCGTGGCCGAGCAGTTGTGCCGCACGGTACTGTCGTTGCCCATCCATCCCACACTCTCGGAGCAGGAGCAGGTGTATATCAGCGCGGTGCTGCAGGCATTCTAGGTGGCGCTGCCCGGTCGTATTGCCACCGCAGCAACGTGCGAAAACGCGCTAGGGGGCGAAGGCAAGCCTCACTCCCTAGCGAGTGTGACAGTTGGCAGCCAAAAAGCAGCCAGTCAACTTGTACTGTTTTTCGCAAAAAGTCCGACCTGAGGATTCCAAAAATCCGCCGACCGGATAGCAAAAGTCCAATGTGTGGGCGCAGTCGTCGCGGGCCTGGTCCCAATCGTCGCGGGTCAAGATTCAATCGATGCGGGTATAGATTCACTCGTCGCGGGTCCGGACGCAGTCGTTGCGGGCCAAGATTCACTCGATGCGGCCTTGGATTCAATCGTCGCGGGCCTCGCCGCGGTCGTTGCGGGTTCAGTCACGGGTTTCGCGCAGAAGAATAGTTTTTCGCGCATTGTCTAGCCAGCCAGATTTCAACGCAAACCAGGCTATGCCGAATACTTTAAAAGGTCAGGCTGAGGGAAACGTCTTTTCAGGCAGCGCTCAGTCTGCGTCGGGCGGGGCACCGGGCGTGAGGTGGATGCGGTTCAGCTCGGCCTTGTGCGTCCGCCAATCGGGCATAAACTGATCCATCAGCCCCCAGAAACGGGCATTGTGCAGCCGCTCGTGCAAGTGGTTCAGCTCATGCACCACCACGTACTCCAGGCAGAGCAGCGGCCGCTTCATCAGCTCCAGGTTCAGCCAGATGCGCCGGGCGCCAATGTTGCAGGTACCCCAGCGGGTGCGCATCTGCCGGATGCCCCAACTAGCCGCCTGCCGCCCCACCACCGGTTCCCACTTGGCCAGCAGCTGCGGCATTAGCGCCCGCAGCTGCTGGCGGTACCAAGCCGTGAGTAAGGCCGCGCGCTGATCAGGGGTGGCCTCGGTCGGCACGTAGAGGTGCAGCTCCCGGGTTTCGGGGTGTAGCTCCACCCGGGGACGGTCGGCGGGGTGTACAGCCAGCGTGTAGGCTTGGCCCTGGTAGAAATGCGTTTCGCCCGCTTCAAACTGTAGCTGCGGGGCAGGGGTGCGGGCCGCAAACTGCTGCTGATGTTTTTCAATCCAGGCCCGGCGCGTCCGCACAAACTCCTCCACCGCCGCCAGGGGCGTGTGCAGCGGCGCCGACACGCGCACGCGCCCGGCGGCGTACACCGTCAGCCGCAGACTGCGCATTCGCTTGCGCACCAAGTCCACTTCAATACCAGCCAGCTGCGTCAGGGCCATACAAGATGATGTTTTGGCAAAGGTAGGGGTGAGCCTCGTCCCCGCCGTTCCAAATAAATCAGAACGTCATTCCGAGCATGTGGCGTATCAAGCCAGTGTCCGAGGAATCTTGCGTGCTGATGTTGCCAAATAATCCGTCAGGCTGAGCGGAGTCGAAGCATCTCTACCGCTTTGTTATGATAGCAGTGCAACGAAGCGGTAGAGATGCTTCGACTCCGCTCAGCCTGACGTTCTATTCGGAATGATGGTCTATAAAACTCCTTACAGAACATACGCCCACAACCGCCGGTTTTTTCGCAGCTTGCGGGCTGTTTATGTACCCTGCCAACCGAGTCCGTGGCCGATTCTTTACCTGACATTCGATTCGCTATCTGCGGCGTGGGCCACATTGGCCGCCGTCATGCCTCCCTGGTGGCCCGCCAGCCCGGTGCCCAGCTCGTCGCCCTTATTGATATCCGCATGGAGCTGCAGGCTGCCCTGGCCGCCGAGTTTCCCGGCGTACCCTTCTTCTCGTCGCTGGAGGGGTACCTGCAGGCTGGCCCCGCAGCCGACGTACTCACGGTAGCCACGCCCAACTACCTGCACGCGCCCCAGGCAATTCAGGGCTTGCGGGCCGGCCTGCACGTGGTAGTCGAGAAGCCGATGGCCCTACGCACGCAGGATGCTCAGGCTATTGTGGACACCGCCCAGGCCACCGGCCGCCGCGTGTTTGGGGTGATGCAAAACCGCTATTCCCCGCCCGCCGCCTGGCTTAAGCGCATCTACGACGAAGGTCGCCTTGGGCAGATTTACCTCGTGCAGCTCACCTGCTTCTGGAACCGCGACGAGCGGTACTACACGCCCGACTCCTGGCACGGCTCCCGCCAGCACGACGGGGGCACGCTGTTCACCCAGTTCAGCCACTTTGTAGACTTGCTCTACTGGGTGTTCGGCGACATCACCAACATCTCGGCCCGCTTCCGTGACTTCAACCACCAGCACCTCACCGAGTTCGAAGACTCCGGCCTCGTCACCTTCGACCTCGTGCGCGGGGGCAGTGGCACGCTGCAGTACAGCACCGCCGTGTGGGACCAGAATCTTGAAAGCTCCCTCACGGTGGTAGCCGAGCATGGCAGCCTGCGCCTCGGCGGCCAGTACATGGACAAAGTAGAGCACTGCCACCTCCGCGACTACCAGTTACCCGCGCTGCCCCCCACCAACCCCGCCAACCACTACGGCGCCTACCAGGGCTCCGCTGCCAACCACGTCCACGTCATCGAAAACGTGCTGGAAACCCTGCAAAAAGGCGGTTTGGCTACCACGAATGCGCTGGAAGGCCTGAAGGTGGTAGAAATGATTGAGCGGGTGTATAGCTTGAAATAACTCTTATCCAGAAACACTTATTCAATGCAGGTCATTTTGAGCTTATGGCTGGGTTTCTTGGCAGGCTATAATCCCAGTACTACAGTACTGCAACCATCTACGTTGCGTGCGAAGCCAGGATATACTTTACAAATCAGTACGAAAGCTGCATTTGATAAAGCACATTATCTGGCAAAACCCAGCATTGTGATGAATTGGCACAACGTCACAGTTTCCAAGAAATCAGTAAGAATAAAATTAAGTAATGGTAAAGCCGTAAGCTTTGTAGGAAAGCCGGCGGAGAAATATGAGGTTGATCAGGAAGAGTTCAGTTATGCAGGCAGCATAGCCGCTATTCATAAGTGCCTGGTCCGCTGCCAATACTGGGAATCTTCCAGAACATACATTGTCGATCAGCAGAGTGGTCGGGTCGATACCTTATGGGGCACTCCTGCGCTTTCGTCTGATCTTACCAGAATGGCTTCCTTATACGCTGGTTGGGGTATGGAGGAAATTAACGGAGTGCAGATATATAAGATGGTAAATGGAAGGGTAAAGCCATTAATAACCATTGATCAGCAGGATTGGATACCAATAGATTTATGTTGGAGCGGTAGCCAAGTAGTGCTTTTAAAAGTAGTCCCGGCAGCAGTTGCCGAAAAGGAAGCGGGGCAGTTAGCAAGGTTGCCGGCAAGCAAATACAAGTACCTGCAACTTACGATACGATAGAATGCCTAGCCCCTACGACCATCAAGCCCTACCTGACTTTGAAGCTTGGCAGCAACGGATGCAGCGGAAGCCCACGCTGCTGGGCCGCCTTACCCGCCGGGTGCAAGCGCGACTCAACGCCCTGCTGCCCGAAAAGCTGCACAAGGCCCTCACCGTCGCCATCCAGAAAATGGTGCAGGGCGTGCTGTTCGGTTCTATGCACACCACCCGCAAGCCCCTGCCCGATACCGCTCTGGCCGAGCGCGAAGCCCTGGTGCGCACCCGCATCCGCTACTACCGCAACACAGCCGCCGCCGAAGGTGCCGCCACCGGCGCGGGCGGCTTCCTGCTCGGCCTCGCCGATTTTCCGCTGCTGCTCGGTCTCAAGCTCAAGCTCCTTTTCGACGTAGCCGCCCTCTACGGGCACGATGTACGCGACTTTTCCGAGCGGCTGTTCCTGCTGCACATCTTTCAGCTGGCCTTTAGCTCCCAGCACACCCGCAACGAAATCTACCAGCGCGTAGCTACCTGGGAAACCTACCGCCACACCCTGCCCACCGATGTCAACGAGTTCGACTGGCGCACCTTCCAGCAGGAGTACCGCGACTACATCGACCTAGCCAAGCTGGCCCAGCTCATTCCCGTCATCGGGGCGGCCGTGGGAGCGGTGGCCAACTACAAGCTGGTCGAGCAGCTCGGCGAAACTGCCATCAATTGCTACCGCCTGCGCTGGTTTGCGGCCGAGAAGGAACAAGAACGACTACCATAAATACGCGTCATGCTGAGCGTAGCCGAAGCATCTCGACCGCTTCGTTGCAATGGCAATTGATTAGTAAGAGGTAGAGATGCTTCGCCAAGCTCAGCATGACGGTCTATTAGGTCATAAAAAGGCCCCGGTGTTTCCGTCGGGGCCTTTTTTATGCGTGAACCAGCAGCTTAGCTTTTGCCTTGCTGAGGAGCCGCCATGTGCTGGCGGTGAGCTTTGCGCTTCTGCATCCGCTCGGCCTGCAGCTGGGTGTATTTGGCATACTGCTCGGCACTCAGGATTTGCTTAAGCTGCGCTTCGTAGCGCTGCTTGCTGGCTTTCATGGCCGCGTGGTGCTGCTTTTTGTCGGCAGGAGCGGGGGTGGTGCCGGCCTGGGCCTTGTGGGCCTGCATTTCCTGGAAACGGGCCAGGTGCAGCTGGCGAACCTGCGTAGTTTGAGCGGCCGAAAGGTTCAGCTTCTCGGCCATTTTCTTGGCGGCTTTGTCGGCGCGCTGCTCGGGCGTGAGGTTGGCTTTCTGGCCTTTATGGCCGCGGTGCATTTTAGCCGGTCCAGTTGGAGCCGAGGTGGTTTGGGCCGACGCTACGCCAGCGGAAAACGAGAAGGCAAGAAGGAGGACAAGAAGCTTTTTTTTCATGACGAGAGAAGAAGTGAATTGTACAACTGAGGAGAAGAAGCCCGCGTCCAGCTGAAACAGCAAAACCGGCTTCGATGGGGTGGTTTGCAACTCCGGTGCCAGTTTCGGCGAAATCAGGCTAAAACTCCTTCTGAAAAAATTTAAATTTTCGGGTTAAACTTTCACCCTGAATTATCATCGGGTAGAGCAGGATCTTGTTTAGCAGGGCATTACGTCCGGCCAAGGCTTGAAATTGCGACTGAGGTGGCGGTTTGCAGGCCGGAAATTCCGGGGCTACCTTTGCGGTATCAATTCTTTCTAGCCCGAAGGATTGTTTTTATACAGAGGCGCCGAGAGACAGGCTCGACGACGCGCCGGCAACCACCCGCACTCCGCGGAACGGTGCCAACTCCTGACCATATAAAAACAAGTTGCCGTGGACTTTTTGCCTCGCCGTACTGCTCTGCCTATCGTTTCTGCTGCCTTCGTGTGCCTGACTGGTGCTGCTGAGGCTTGTTGTAGCGCGCGGTGTTGTTGCTGAGCTAACCTGCCTGCGGGCCTGAGCTAGCCGTTGCCGGCTCCTTTCTCTGTTTTTCCTGTTGCGCAAATGCCCCGGTCGGATTAGACTGGCTGGGCTGGTCTGTTTTGCAGCTGCCAGAAACCAGGTTGCGCCATTTTCTTCACTTACCCGGGAAGCTCAGGCTTCTCGCCACCCCTGTTTATGCTTAAAAAGTCCCTGGAACTCCTGCGGCTGGAAGCCGCCGAAACCGGCGCGGGCACGCTCAAACGTACCCTCAACGGCTTCAACCTGATTGCCATCGGCATCGGGGTTATCATCGGTGCGGGTTTGTTTTCGCTAACGGGTATTGCGGCGGCCAACAACGCTGGTCCGGCCGTTACGCTTTCCTTCGTGGTAGCGGCCGTGGGCTGCGCCTTTTCCGCCCTGTGCTACGCCGAGTTTGCCGCCATGGTGCCGGTAGCTGGCTCGGCCTATACCTACGCTTACGCCACTATGGGCGAGTTGTTCGCCTGGATTATCGGCTGGGATTTGGTCCTGGAATACTCGGTGGGTGCTGCTACGGTGGCCATCAGCTGGTCGCAGTACCTACTCAAGTTTCTGAGCAAGTATGGCATTCATCTGCCCCCGCAGCTGGTGATGTCGCCGTTTGAAACGGCCGCGCTGGCCGATGGCAGCACCGTGCACGGCTTCGTGAACGTGCCCGCTATGCTCATCGTGCTGGCCATTACGCTCATCATCATCCGCGGTACCTCGGGCTCGGCCTGGTTCAACGCGCTGGTGGTGACGCTGAAGGTGGCTGTGGTGCTGGTGTTCATTGCCCTGGGCTGGCAGTACATCGATCCGGCCAACTACCAACCCTACATCCCGCAGAATACCGGTGTATTTGGGGAGTTTGGCTGGAGCGGCATTCTGCGCGGGGCGGGCGTGGTGTTCTTCGTGTTCATCGGCTTTGATATTGTGGCCACCATGGCCCAGGAAACCAAGAACCCCCAGCGCAATATGCCCATCGGCATCATCGGTTCTTTGCTCATTTGCACCGTGCTGTTCGTGCTCTTTGGCCACGTGATGACGGGCCTGGCCAACTACACCGAGTTCAAGAACAGCGCCGCGCCCGTGGCCATTGCCATCGAGAAAACGCCCTACGCCTGGCTTTCCTCGGCGGTTATTCTGGCCATCATCATCGGCTACACCTCCGTCATTCTGGTGGACTTACTAGGTCAGAGCCGGGTGTTTTTCTCCATGGCCAAGGACGGGCTGCTGCCCCCGGTTTTCGCCCGCATTCACGAGCGGTTCCGCACGCCCCTGCAGTCGAACCTGCTGCTCGGGCTGTTCATTGCTTTGTTCGCGGGCTTTGTGCCCATTTCGGTGGTAGGTGAGATGACGAGCATCGGCACGCTGCTGGCTTTCGTGATGGTGTGCGCGGGCGTGCTCATCATGCGCAAAAAAGAGCCCGACGCGCCCCGCGGCTTCCGCACCCCGCTGGTGCCACTAGTGCCCATTCTCGGCATCGTCACCTGCTTGGTTATGATGTTATCCTTACCCTGGGAAACGTGGCTGCGCCTGGCTGTGTGGCTGGCCATCGGACTGGCTATCTACTTCGGCTACGGCCGCAAGCACAGCAAGCTGGGGCAGCAAGCGGCGCAACGAGCGGGCTAAGCAAGCAGCTGAAGTGAATTGACAGCTACGGGCTGGGGTGAAAACCTCGGCCCGTTCTGTTTTATGCCGGGGCGCTACTTAGCTTTACTCCCGATTTAGTTTCACTTATCAGTTTATTGAATGGCAACAACTGTACTTGAGTCGCCGACCAAAGCCCGTAGGCCACCAGCTTACCCCACCATCAAAGAAAGCTGGGCGTTTCTGGGGTGGTATCTGCTCGTGATGCTGGGGGGCGGTATTCCCCTATTACTGCTCTGCGAAAAAGTCCTGCACCTTTCCCTGGCCTCCGGTCTGGTTATCATGACGGTAGTTGGTAATCTGGCCTTGCTGGGTATTATGCGCTGGCAGGCCGGCCGGCGCTGGCTGCCCATCAGGCTGCGCGGGCAGGAGCAAATGTGGCTGTACGTGGCGCTGCCTGTGCTGGTGCTGGCCATGCTTCTGGTGATTTCTCTCGTGGATTTGCTGCACCTGCCTAACAGGGCAGATAAAACGTTTAAAGACCTGGCGAAAAGCCCGATCTTGGCTTTTGTGAGCCTGTGTCTGATGGCGCCCATCCTGGAAGAGCTGCTGCTAAGAGGGGTTCTGCTGCGGGGGCTCCTGCGCAACTACCCCGGGCGGCCGTGGCTGGCTATTGGCTTATCAGCAGTGGTTTTCGGCCTTATCCACATCAACCCGGCGCAGGTAGTGGCTACAGCATTAATCGGCCTCGTGCTGGGGTGGCTCTACTACCGCACGCAGTCCCTGTGGCTGTGTATGGCCGGGCATGCCCTGAATAATCTGCTGGCTTTCGCGGGCATGATGAGTGGCAAGGAGCTGGAGGAAAAGTCGGCCGTGGAAGCCTTTAGCTCCTGGGGAGCATACCTCGGAGCGGTAGCACTAAGTGCGTTGGTGCTGTACTGGTTGCTGCGGCGGATTCAGCGTACCACAGTGCCTGCGAATTCGGCTTCCAATCCAGGAGAATCTGCGGGTGAAGTCACATTGCCGGAAGCTGGTTGATACGATACCCGATTATAGTTAAAAAGCCTCACCAAGAATTTGGTGAGGCTTTCTGCTGCGTGTTAGGTACGTCACGATGCGCTCTGCTTTTATAGAAACAGCTTGCGCAACGACCACAGGCTCCACACAATGACCATCAAGCCCACGCCCACGAACATCCAGCGCGTGGGAATACGGCCGGCGAGACGGGCAGCAAAGGGCGCGGCGGCAATGCCACCCACAATCAGCCCGAGGATAATCTGCCAGTGTGAAATGCCAATGGTGGCGAAAAACGTGAGGGCGCTGGCAAACGTGACGAAGAACTCCGTGACGCTCACCGAGCCGATAACGTACTGCGGCGTACGGCCCCCGGCAATGAGGGTGCTGGTGACCAACGGGCCCCAGCCACCGCCGCCAAACGAATCCAGGAAGCCCCCGGCGGCCGCCAGAAAGCCCAGCTTCTTGTGCTTTTTGCGCGGCCCGGGTTTGGAAAAGGCTTTTGAAATAATGCGAATTCCCAGCAGCAATAAGTACACGGCCAGGAAGGGCCGTACGTAGCTGCCGTAGGTTTCTCCGAATTTAGACAGCAGAAATGCGCCCAGAATAGCGCCCAATACCCCCGGAATCAGCAGCACTTTGAACAGCTTCTTGTTCACGTTGCCGAAGCGGTAGTGGTGGTAGCCCGAGGCCCCGCTGGCAAACATTTCGGCGGTGTGAATGCTGGAGCTGACGGCCGCCGGCGAAATGTTCAGCGTCATCAAACTAATGGCCGTGACCACGCCGTAGCCCATGCCCAGCAGCCCGTCAATGAGCTGGGCCCCGAAGCCGATGGCCACGAAGAGGTAGAACGTCTGGGAAGAGCTGGCCACGGCCCACACCTGCTGCCAGGTGAAGTAGTAGGACAGAATATTGAACACCAGCATGGCCGCAAACGCCAGCAGGGAGGCCGTGGCAATCTTGCGCCACCGCGCCGCCGCCGGCGACTCGTACGCCGGCCCGCCCGTCAGCTCGGCCGTCACGGCGTTCAGGGACTTCACCTTGTGGGCAAAGTCGCCGCCTACTTTCTCCCGAATCTGGGCCATGCGCTGGAGCACGTCGTGGAGCTCGTCGGGCAGGGTGTGGGTGAGCATTTCGCGCAGGCGCTTGGCAATGGTGGGCGACTTGCCGTTGGTGCTGATGGCAATTTTCAGGTCGCCCTTCTGCACGATGGAGCCCAGGTAAAAGTCGCAGGCGGCGGGCGTGTCGGCCACGTTGCAGAGCAGGCGCTGGCGCGTGGCGTCGGCCTTGATGCGCAGGTTCAGCTCCTTGTCGTTGGTGGCCACAATCACCAGGTCGTGGCCCACCAGGTCGGTGGGGTGGTAGGGCTGCTCGCGCAGCTGCACGGCGGGGTGGCGCTCGGCCAGCAGTTGCAGCTCCGCCGAAAACCAGGTAGCCACCACCGTAATGGCCGCGGCGGGGCTGTTGGCCAGCATGGCCGACAGCTTCTCGAAGCCCACGGCCCCGCCGCCCACCAGCAGCACGTGCAGCTGCTCCAGCTTCAGAAACACCGGAAACAGCCGGTTTACATCCGGCTGGGGCGGCGGCTCGGGCTGCGGCAGGACGTTGTTAGAAGTTAGAGGCATGGCGGTTGTGGTCAAAATCGAAAAACGGCTGTCATCCTGAGCTGGCGAAGTACCTCGTCACGTTAGGCTCATCGTGCTGACGTGATAAGGTCCTTCGCAGGCTCAGGATGACAACGGGGTAAAAGTTAATCGTGGAAGGTGAGGCCGCTGAGGGTGGGCTTTACGTAGCCCTGGCGGACCACAAAATCCCCGAACCGCTCCTGGGGCTGGCGGTTTTGGGCGTAGTCAGTGAGCAGGGGCGTAAGCTCCCGCACAATGCCGTCTTCGTCCACCATTTCCCGGTACAGCTTGTTCATCCGCTCCCCGTTGAAAGCGGCCCCGAGGTACAGGTTGTAGCGCCCCACGGCCCGGCCCACCAACCCGATTTCGCCCAGGTAGGGGCGGGCGCAGCCGTTGGGGCACCCCGTCATCCGCAGCAGAATATCGTCCTGTGCCAGGCCCAGGGCGCGGATTACTTCTTCCAATCTAGCTAAAAGTTGGGGAAGATAGCGCTCCGCCTCGGCAAAAGCCAACGTGCAGGTGTTCAGGGCTACGCAGGCCAAGGCCCCGCGCCGCAGGCCGGTGTGCACGTCGTTGGCTTCCACCGCTACGCCGTGCTCCGTCAGTATGGCCTGCACCGCCAGCTCGTGCTCGGGCGCCACGTTGGCTAGGATCAGGTTCTGGTTGCCGGTGAGGCGGAAGTCGCCGGTGTGGAAGCGGGCAATTTCGCGCAGGGCGGTTTTCAGCTGGCTGGATTCGGTGTCCAGCACGCGGCCGCCTTCCACGAAGAGCGTGAGGTGGCGGGCGCCAGCGGGGCCGGTGCTCCACCCGAAGGCGTCGCCGGAGGAGCGGAAGGTGTAGGGGCGGGCGGGCTCCAGCTCAAAGCCCAGGCGGCGGTTCAGCTCGTCCCGGAACACGTCGAGGCCCACGCGGTCCAGGGTGTACTTGAGGCGGGAGAACTTGCGGTTTTCGCGGTTGCCCCAGTCGCGCTGAATGGTGACTACCTGCTCGCAGGCGTCCACTGCCTTGTCGGCGGGCACGAAGCCGATGATGTCGGCCAGGCGCGGGTAGGTGTCGGGCATGCCAAACGTCATGCCCATGCCCCCGCCCACGGCCACGTTGAAGCCCAGCAG
This sequence comes from Hymenobacter lutimineralis, assembly GCF_008271285.1. NCBI lineage: Bacteria > Pseudomonadati > Bacteroidota > Cytophagia > Cytophagales > Hymenobacteraceae > Hymenobacter > Hymenobacter lutimineralis. The sequence continues at coordinate 91,825 of NZ_VTHL01000007.1, forward strand.
CTCCCCGTTTTCCTCAATGGCAATCAGCCCCAGGTCGTTGGCGAAGATGTCGGTATCGTTGTAGGGCGGCACGGCCAGCGCAATCTTGAACTTGCGGGGCAGGTAGGTTTTGCCGTAAATGGGCTCAACGTCACCCTCCGCGTCGTTCAGCACGCTGCTGTACTTCGATTCCCCATCGAGCCACAGCTCCCAGTAGGCCGAGGTGCGCGGGGTGAGGTGGGCGCTGATGGCCTTGGTGACTTCGTACACCTGCTCGTGCACCCGCGAGAGGTGGGGGTTGGGGTTGAACATCACGTTGCGGTTCACGTCGCCGCAGCCGGCAATACTGTCCAGCAGCACATCGTTGAAGCCCTGAATGGTGGCTTTCAGGTCGCGCTTGAGCACGCCGTGCAGTTGGAAGGCCTGGCGGGTGGTGAGCTTGAGCGTGTGGTTGCCGTAGGCGTCGGCCAGCTCGTCCATGCGCAGCCACTGGTCGGCCGTAGCCACCCCGCCCGGCACCCGCACCCGAATCATGAAGGAGTAGAGCGGCTCCAGCTTCTGGCGCTTGCGCTCCGAGTCCAGGTCGCGGTCCGTTTGCTGGTAGGAGCCGTGGAACTTGATGAGGTGGGTATCGTCGGGGTAGAGGGCGCCGGTAATCGGGTTCTGCATGCTTCCGGCCAGGGTGCCGCGCAAAAAGTTGCTGGCATCCTTCACGTGTTCAACTTCGGAGAGCTTAAGGGTGTCGGCCATTAGGGTTGGGAAGGGCTAGGCGTGGGGACGGGCGGGGGCGTAGGCCGCAGGTCGAAATTGTGGAAGTAGAACAGCCGGATGGTGTGCTGATTGCGGTAGGTGCTGCCCGCCGGCAGCTGCTGAAACAAATGCATGTAGCCGCCCTGCAGCTGCCCGTGCTTGTTTACCTGGTACACCAGGCCCGCAAACAGCCGGTTCTGGTCGAAGTAGTTGTAGCGGATTTCCCGGCCGAAGTTCATCATCACCTCGTTGTTGATCAGCAGCTGCACCCCGCCCGGCTCGAAGCCGCGCTTGGTGAGGGGCACAAACAGGGCCGCGTTGTAGCGGGTGCGGTAGTTGAAGTCGAAGTCGTCGGTGGGCTCATTCTCGGCAATGGTGCGCCGGAACCGCTCTTCCAGCCGCACCCACTGCATCAGGCGGGCCTTGGGGAACTTGGTGAACCACTGCACCTGCTGCCAGGGCCGGTGCTCGGGCTGGGCCACGGTGCGGGCCCCGTCGGGGTAGTGGTGCACGTAGGCGTAGCCGGCGGTCAGGCGCACGTCGTCGGTGAGGTAGTAGGTAAGGCCCACGCGGGCCAGGGCCTGAAATTTCTTTTGCACGAAGTGGTCGTGCAGGCGCAGCTGCAGGTCGGTCCAGGAGCCCCAGCGCGGCGAGTACCGCGTTTGGTTGAACACTCCCACCCAGGTCTGCTGCTCCCGCACGTACTGCTTCTGGGCCCGCAGCGGGGCGGCGGCCAGCAAGAGAAAGAGCAGAGAAAAGAAGGCGCGTGACATAGGGGCCGGGGCTAGCGGATGACGTTGTTGTCGAAGGTGAGGGCCACGTAGTAGAGGCCGCCGATGGTGGGACCGGCCGCGTACTGGATGTAGCGGTTGTTGAGCAGGTTGGTGCCCCCCAGCTTAATGGTCGACTTCAGGGCCGGCAGGCGCACGTTTACCTGGGCGTCTACGGTAGAGTAGGCCGGAATCTGGCCGTTGGCCAGCTGGCTTTCCCAGTAGAAGGCATTCTGGAAGCGCCACACCACATTAAAGCCCACGTTGCGCACAATCTCCCGGTTGCCGAAGCTCAGGTTCGTGGTCCACTTCGGCGTGTTGAAGCCGGTGATGAACACGTCCTTTTCCTCGTTGGCGGCCAGGTTGTTGTAGTTCACGTTGCCGGCCACCGTGTACTTCTGGTAGAAGTTGTAGGTGATTCCTAGGGCCGAGCCGTAGCTGCGGTAGGTGTTGCGGGCGTTGGTGTACACGCGGTAGCGGTCCTGCTTGGCGCGGGAAAGCATGTCCAGCACGGAGGCGTCCGTCAGCACTGGTCCGGTTTTCGGCACGGCCACTTCCACCTGCCCCAGGAAGCCGGAGTACTCGTTGTAGTAGGCGTCCACGTCCAGGGCCAGGCTGTTGTCGAGCAGCACGCTCTTGTAGCCTACCTCAAAGGCGTTGATGTGCTCGGGCTGCTCGGTGGGCAGGTTGGCTACCCGCAGCACGTCCCGGTTTTTGAGGGCGGCCTCGTTGCGGGGCAGGCCGGCGGCCACATCCTTGTTCACGGCGGCCGTGAAGTTGTCGAGCGAAGTCAGCGTGTAGGAGTTTTCGAGGAAGCCCAGGCCTTCGTTTACGCGGGCCAGGCCGCCCACACGGCGCACGTTGCCGTTGTTCACAAACGACAGGGCCTCAAACAAGGCCGGGAAGCGCCAGCCGTTCTGGAAGGAAGCGCGCAGGTTGTGGCGCTGGGCAATGGTGTACACGGCCGCCACCCGCGGGTTCAGCTTGGGGTTGAACTCGGGGTTGTAGTCCACGCGCAGGGAGGCATTCAGCTTGAGGCGGTCCTGGAACAGCAGCTTGGTGGCCTGGGCGAATGCGCCGTACTTCTTGTAGTACAGGTTCTGGCCGCCGGGCGTGTTGCGGTCGGCCAGGGGCTTGGAGAAGTCCACGAAGTTGTTGCCGTCGGGCACCACCTCGTAGATGCGGGCGTCGGCGCCCATCACCACATCGGCAAACCTGATGCGCTGGCCCAGATTCCACTGCGCCTCGTTGTGGTAGGTGCGGCTGCGCTGCCAGAGGGCGGCCCCGCCGGTGGCCGGGGCGCCCGGCACGTTCACGCCGCTGTCCCAGTTGTTGATGCCGGTGATGGTGTTTTTCAGCTGCTCGAAGGCGGCCGTGCCGGGCTGGGCCCGACCAGCATCGGCGGCGGCGCGGGCCGCCTGCATGGCAGCGGCCAGGTCGGTGCCGGCGTCTACCTGCTTCTGCAGCTCGGCCTGAAACTTATCGGCCCAGCTGGTTTTGGGGCCGGAGCCGGTAGTGAGGGCCGTGGCGCCGTTCTGCAAATCCAGGTTCAAAGCCAGCGGGTTCAGGTTATAGGAGTCCCCCGTATTTTCTACCAGCACGTAGCTGCGTACGTAGTAGTCGGCCCCGCGCAGCTCCAGCTTGTGGTTCTGCACCGCCACGTCCTTGAGCTGAATCTTGTTGCCGCGCTGGAAAATGCCGTCCATCAGGCCGTAGCGGTAGCCGTAGCTCAGCTCCAGCTTGTCGGTGAACTTGTAAAACAGGCCGCCGTCGAACTTGAGGTTGCGCACGGTGGGCGAAATCAGGTCCTTCTCGTAGTAGCCCGTGCGGCGTACGTTGAAGGTTTCCGTCTTGCCCTGGTAGGTGATGGGAATGGCCACGTTGCCGCTGCGGTCGTCGCCGTAGCGGTTCCAGAGGTCGGCGGCGGGGTTGTTGGCCCCACTCAGCTCCGGGAAGCGCGGGTTGGCCGAGTTCAGGCTCTGGGGGTTCTGGTCAATCTGGGTGTCGGCCAGCCAGTCGGTGCCGCGCAGGTAGGAGCCATTCAGCTTGAAGGCAAAGCGGCTGCCAATGGCCCGGGCGTAGCGCACGGCCGTTTCGGTGAGGGCGCTGGGGTCCCGGTCGCGGCCATCCACGTGGTTGACGCCCACTTTCTGGTACACGCTCAGGCCCTGGTAGGTGAAGGCGCTTTTGGTGGTGAGGTTGGCCATGCCGTTGATGGCGTTCATACCGTAGAGGGCCGAGGCCGCGCCGGGCGTAATTTCCACGGAGGCAATGTCCAGCTCCGTGGGCCCGATGGCGTTGCCTAGGGGCACGCCCAGGGTGGCCGCCTGCATGTCCACGCCGTCCACCAGCTGCATAAAGCGGAAGTTATTGGGGATGTTGAAGCCGCGGGTGTTGGGCACTTTGAAGGTGAGCGAGCTAGTCGTCATCTGCACGCCCTTCACGTTTTCCAGGGCGTCGTAGAAGCTGGGCGCGGGCGTTTCCTTGATGGCGCGGATGTCGAGCTTCTCAATGGCCACCGGGGAGCGAAGCCGGCTTTCCTCCACCCGGGAGGCCGACACCACCACCTCATTCACCAGTACGGGCTTGGATTCCAGCTGCACGGCAATGGGCTGGCTGCCGCTGGCAATTTCCAGCTCCCGGGGCTCGTAGCCAATGATGTTGAAGACGATGGTGAACGGAAACCGCAGGCGGGCCTGGAGCACAAACTTGCCGCTGGCGTCGCTCTGGGCGCTCATCAGGCCGCCCTTCACGTTCACGCTCACGCCGGGCAGGGGCTGTTGGGTGTCTTTTTCGCGGACGGTGCCGCTGATGGAAATCAATTGGTCCTGGGCCTGGGCGGCCATCAGACTGGCAAACAGTAAGATCAGGAGAATCCAGAAAGAAGCGTAGTACTTCTTCATCACAGAAAAGGCGTTTGGAGGAGAAAGAGAAGGGAGTAGACTGGGCTGGGGGAGCCAGCAGAAAAGGAGGGAAGCCTGGGCTTCCAGGGTGCCTTAGGGGCGTAGCGGTAAGCGGCTCGGGTCAGGCACACGGCGGCTTTTACCGGCTACTACAACATCGTCTTTGCGAAACGCGCATCTGGTTGGACTGAGTAAGTAGTGTTTGGGCTAAGGGAGCTTGATTGGTTGCTGGGCTGACTAGTACACGTCTTCCAGGTAGCGGCGCTGTTTGCGCAGCTGTTTGATGTAGTCGGCGGCGTAGTCGGCGTCTTTCCCGCTTTCCTGCTGAATGATGGTGAGCAGCGCCTGGCGCACGTCGGCGGCCATGCGGTTTTTATCGCCGCACACGTAGAAGTAGGCCCCGTTTTCGAGCTGGTGGTAGAGGCGGGCGCTTTGCTCAAGCAGACGGTGCTGGATGTACACTTTCTGCTGCTGGTCGCGGGAGAAGGCCACGTCGAGGCGGTCCAGCGTGCCTTTTTTCAGGTGCTGCTGCCACTCGGTCTGGTACAGGAAGTCGGTGGTGAAGTGGGGGTTGCCAAACACCAGCCAGTTTCGGCCGGCCGCGCCGGTTTCGGCCCGCTCCTCCACGAAGGCCCGGAACGGGGCCACGCCGGTGCCCGCGCCCACCAGGATAATGTCGGTAGCCGCATCCTGAGGCAGCTTGAAGTACTCGTTGCGGTCAATCCACACGCGGGCCGTGTCGCCGATGGTCAGCGCATCGGCCTGGTAGGCCGAGCAGGCGCCGTGCTTGCGGCGGCCATTGGTTTCGTAGCGCACGGCGCCTACGGTGAGGTGTACTTCCTCGGGGTGAGCCAGCAGAGAGCTGGCAATGGAGTAGGCCCGGGCCGGCAGAGGCCGCAGCACCGCCGCCAGCTGCTGGCCCGATAGTTCTACCGGAAACTCCGTGAGCAGGTCAGCCACGTCGCGGCCGTAGAGGTAGTCGGGCAGCTGGGCTTTGTTGGTGAGAATGTCGCGCAGCTTGGGGTGCTGCGGGGCCACGGCGGCGTAGCGTTCCAGCACGTCACGCGTAAGCACCGACAGCTCCAGCTTCTCGGCCAGGGCCGTGTGCAAGTCAAATTCCGTGTCGTTGAGCTTTACCGGGGCCGTGGCGTTCAGGCGCGCGGCTTGGATTACCTCCTGCACCAAGGCCTCCTGGTTCACGGGCTGCACCATCAGCGCGTCGCCGGCTTCGTAGGCAATGCCGGAGCCCGCCAGGGAGAATTCCAGGTGGTAGGTTTCCTTGGTAGAGCCGCGGCCGTTCAGCTGGATTTTCTCCAGCAGCTCCGCGGCGAAAGGGTTGTGGCTGGTGTATTCCACCTTTTCTTCCACTTCAGCCTCACCCGCGGCCACCAGCTGGTTTACCTGCACGAATGGCTGCGCAGTGGCAACTGGGGCGGTAGCCGGGGCCGGCTGGGCTACCAGGGCCAGCACCTGCCCGGCCCAGCGGCGGGTTTCGGCCTCAAACTCCACGTCGCAGTCTACCCGCTCCAGCAGGCGCTTGCCACCCAGCTCGGCCAGGCGCTGGTCGAACTCGAAGCCCGTCTGGCAAAACTGCAGGTAGCTTTTGTCGCCGAGGGCCAGCACGGCGTAGCGCAGGTTGGGCAGCTTGGGGGCGCGGTTGCTCAGTAAGAACTGATGCAGCTCCTCGGCGGCAATGGGCGGGTCGCCCTCGCCCTGGGTGCTTACCACCACCAACAGCTGCTGCTCGTTTTTCAGCTCCTTGGTCGGGTAGTCGTTCATGTCGCGCACGGCTACGGCTAGGCCGCGCTGCCGGGCCGCTTCGGCTACTAAGCCCGCCGCCTTCTTGCTATTGCCGGTCTGGGAGCCAAACAGGATGGTCAGGCGGGCCGTATCAGCGGCGGGCGCGGCGGCCACCGCAGTAGCGGGCAGGGCCACAGCGCCTGCCGCGGCACCGGCCGAGCGGCCGTAGAAGTACCCACTCAGCCACAGCAGCTGCTGCTCGGTGAGGCCGCCCGCGAACTGCTGAAGGCTGGCGTCATCCAGACCCAGGGGCAGCGTGAAAGTTGAGGTGATGGACATGGCAAAAACAGGATGACGGCGTAGAGGGAAGTCAGTAGAAAACGGCCGGAAACCCGTCCGAGTAGGTAAATCAGGCCACCTCGGCGTAAGAGGCGTCGGCAAAAACGGTGGGTAGGGCCTGCGTCAGCACTTCGGGCGTGGCCAGCCGCGTCACTTCCCCAATGATGATGATGGCCGGGGCCCCGATGCCGGCTTCCAGCGCCCGGGCCGGTAGTTCGGCTACGGTGCCAGTTACCAGCCGGGCGGTGGGCAGGGTGCCGTTCTGAATAATGGCGGCGGGCGTCTCGGCTTGGCCCTGCGCGCAGTAGAGTTGCACGATATTGGGCAGCTCACCCAAGCCCATCAGTATCACGGTGGTAGCGCGGGAGCGGGCGGCTTCGGCCACGCTGGAAGCCAGCTCGCCGGTAGCCGTGGTGGCCGTAATCACCCGGAAACCTTCACTGGCGCCCCGGTGCGTGACCGGAATGCCCACGCTGCCCGCCGCCGCTACCGCGCTGCTGATGCCGGGCACGTAGTCGGTGCGCAAGCCATGGGCTTCGGCATACAGCATTTCCTCCCGGCCCCGCCCAAACACGAATGGGTCCCCACCTTTCAGGCGCACCACGTGGCCGGAGCGGTGGGCGTGCTCTACGATCAGGGCATTGATTTCGTCCTGGGAAAAGCTGCGCATGCCGCGCCGCTTGCCCACCGATACCAGCACGGCGTCCGGCCTAGCGTGTTGCAGTAGCTCCCGGTTTGCCAGGGCATCGTAGAGGATGACGTCGGCTTCACCCAGCACCCGCGCCCCTTTGAGCGTGAGCAGCTCCGGGTCGCCGGGGCCGGCTCCAAGGACAGTCAGACGGGGCGTTTTCATGTATTGAAAGAGGAATGCGTAGGTGAGAGAAGTAACCCGTTATGCTGAGCGCAGCCAAGGCATGAGGGCCGGAGGGCTAGATGGAAAAGGCTACCGGCGAAGGCTCGGGGGCGGTGAAGTAGTTAGCGTTGGCGGCGCCAATGAGGCCGGCGGCCAATGTGTCGCCGCTGAGCTCGTCTACCAGAATAAAGGAGCCGGTAGCGCGGTTCTGGTGGTAGTTATCCACGGCGACTGGCACGGCCGTTTTCAGGCGTACCCGCACAATGTCGTTGAGCTGAGCCGAGTCGGCGGCAGCACGGCCGAAGGTGTGCACGTTTACTTTGTGCAGAATGGTGGGTATAGCCGCCTTTACCAGCGCTGAGTGATGCTGAAGCAGCAACTTTCGACCCGGCCACAGGGGCTGCTCGCTCATCCAGCACAAGGTAGCTTCCAACTCCCGGGTAAGGGTGGGCTCGTCGCTGGCCGGCACAATGGAGTCACCGCGGCTTACGTCCACATCATCGCGCAGCCGGATGACCACTGCCTGCGGGGCCGAGGCCGCTTCCACCTCCTGCTGATTAACTTCAATAGCTTCAATGGTCGTCTCCGAGCCGGAGGGCAGCACGCGTACCCGGTCGCCGCGACGGTACTGTCCGCTCAGCACCTGGCCCGCGTAGCCGCGGTAGTCGGGTAGCTCAGGCGTTTGAGGGCGGATGACATATTGCACCTGAAAGCGAGGAGCAGCTGCGGTTTCTACGGCGCCAGGCACGCTTTCCAGGTGCTCCAACAGGCTGGGGCCCGTATACCAGGGCAGGTGCTTGGAGCGGCTTACCACGTTGTCGCCATTCAGGGCGCTGAGGGGAATGGCCGTGGCCGTGGGAAGCTGGAAGTGGTCGGTGAGGGCGGCGTAATCGGCCGCAATCTGGTCGAAAACGGTTTCATCGAAGTTCACCAAATCCATCTTGTTCACGGCCAGCACGAAGTGGCGGATGCCCAGCAGGGCAGCAATGAGGGTATGGCGGCGCGTCTGCTCAATCACGCCCTGGCGCGCATCTACCAGCACAATGGCCAGGTCGGCGTTGGAGGCGCCGGTCACCATGTTGCGGGTGTACTGCACGTGGCCGGGGGCATCCGTGATGATGAACTTGCGGCGGGGCGTGGTAAAATATTTATAGGCTACATCAATGGTGATGCCCTGTTCCCGCTCGGCGCGCAGGCCGTCGGTGAGCAAAGCCAGGTCCACCACGCCGCCCGAGGCCTGGCGCTTTTCCAGGGCCGCCAGCACATCCAGCGACACGGATTCGGAATCGTAGAGCAGGCGCCCAATCAGGGTGCTTTTGCCGTCGTCTACGCTGCCGCAAGTAATAAATCGGAGAAGGTCCAAAGTCGTTAGATCTTAGAAGTTAGAGCTTAGAACTGAGAAGAGGGAGACGGAACTATCTATGTTCTACGCTCTAACTTCTCACCTCTATTAATCAGAAATACCCGTTGCGCTTGCGGTCTTCCATGCCGGCTTCGGAGATATTGTCGTCGAGGCGGGTAGCGCCCCGTTCGCTTACCTTGGCCAGGAGCAGGTCCTGGATGATGTCTTCCACCGTGGCCGCGTCGCTTTCCACGGCGGCCGTGCAGGTGGAGTCGCCCACCGTGCGGAAGCGCACCTGCCGGGTGACAATCTCATCGTCTTTTTCCAGGCGAATGTGCTCGGTAAGTCCTAGCAGCTGGCCCGAGGGCAGCACCACGCAGGTGCGCTCGTGGCCGAAGTAGATGTCGGGCAAGGCAATGTTTTCGCGCTGGATGTAGCGCCACACGTCCAGCTCTGTCCAGTTGGAAATCGGGAACACGCGCACATTTTCCCCCTTCTGAATGCGGCCGTTGTAGATGTTCCACAGCTCGGGGCGCTGGCGCTTGGGGTCCCACTGGCCAAACTCGTCGCGCACCGAGAAGATGCGTTCCTTGGCGCGGGCCTTTTCCTCGTCGCGGCGGGCTCCCCCAATGCAGGCATCAAACTCAAACTCCTCGATGGTTTCCAGCAGGGTGTAGGTTTGCAAGGGGTTGCGGCTGGGGTACTTGCCCACCGGCTCGCGCAGGCGCTGGCGCCGGATGGTGTCTTCCACGCTGCGCACAATCAGCTTCTCGCCCAGCTGCTCGGCCAGGGCGTCGCGGTAGGCCAGTACCTCGGGAAAGTTGTGGCCGGTGTCCACGTGCACCAAAGGAAACGGAAAGCGGCCCGGGCGGAACGCCTTCTCGGCCAGGCGCGTGAGCACAATGGAGTCTTTGCCACCCGAGAACAGCAGGGCGGGCCGCTCAAACTGGCCGGCTACTTCCCGCAGGATGTGGATGGCTTCGGCTTCCAGCCGGTCGAGGTAATCGAAGGAAGGGGTACTCATACGAAACGGGTATTGCTTGTTACTTAGTGGGTGGGCACCGGCTCTACCACCGGGTCGGGGCCGTTGTGCACGGCGGTGGCGTGCAGGCCGCACTCCTTGGCCGAAAGGTCTTCCCACCACCAGCGGCCGGCACGGAAGTCCTCGCCCGGTTTGATGGCGCGGGTGCAGGGCGCGCACCCGATGCTCACGAAGCCTTGTTTGTGGAGCGTGTTCACCGGGATGCCGTGCTCCTGGGTGAAGGCCACGGCCTCGTCCCAGGTCCAGTCGAAGAGCGGGTGTACTTTAATCAGGTTATGCGCTGCATCCCACTCCACGGGCTCCATGGTTTGGCGGTTCTGGGACTGCTCGGCCCGGATGCCCGTTACCCAGGCGTGCTGTCCGGCCAGCGCCCGGTTCAGGGGCTCCACTTTGCGGATGTAGCAGCACTCCTTGCGGTTTTCCACGCTTTCGTAGAAGGAATTAGGGCCTTTCTCCAGGAGCAGGGTCTGCACGCTGTCCTGACGCGGGGCAAACACTTCAATCGGCTTCTGGTACCGGAGTAGGGTCTTGTTCCACGTCGCGTAGGTTTCCTGGAAGTTGCGGCCAGTATCGAGGGTGAACACCCGGATGGGCAAGTCAAACTCAAAAATCAAGTGGGTGATAATCTGGTCTTCCAAGCCAAACGAGGTAGAGAAAACCGCCGAAGTAAGGTGCAGGGAAGCTACCAGGCGTAACCGCTCCAGGGCAGTTGCTTGCGTGAGCTGAAGGCGTAGGTCGTCCAGCTGCGGAACGGCCAACGCGGCTGAGGCTGCGGGCATACGAACAGGAAGTGGGGAGAAGAACCCGCCGTAAGAGGGCAGGGGTTCGGCCAGATGGAGCCCCGAAGTAGAGGCCAGCTTGCAGCAAAGGCAGCTGGGCAAGTACGGCAGGGCGTGAATGGGCGTGGGCAGGGATAGGAGCTGCCACGCATGGCAGCTCCTTACAAGGCTGAGCTTAGCCTAGGCGCCGGGAAAGGGAGGGGTGTGAACTAGCAACAACACGCCATGCCCATCATAGCACAACACCCATGCTGTACAGCAATGGAGGTGGCGGAGGCAGTGGCGAGGTTGGACAAGTAGTTCACGGCTTGTTGTTTTTATATGTTCAGGACTTGGCACCGTTTCGGATGGTCCGCTGGTTGCCGGCGTTTCCTAGAGCCTGTCTCTCCACGCCTCTGTATAAAAACAATCCTTTGGGGGGTAAAGAATTGGTAAGACAAATGTACGAGCCGAAATTTTATAGTTCCAAATTTTCTTTTCTCGCGAGCCGCTGCCTACCAGGGAAGGGAGCCGCTGATTTATCGGAAATATCTAACTCAGGGGGCTCTAATCGACTACTTAGGAAATAGTGTTTTTCAATCTGGCTGCCAGCTGGGTAGTGTGGTAAGAATACAATTTCTACGACTGCTGCTTTGCTTGGGGCCAGCCAATAGATAGGGCCCATCTACCATCCTAAAAAAACTTTATTGACTGGTTATGCCATTTCACCCTAATGATTTCCAATGAGCGTCATCAACTAGCTTGGGCTTCCCGAAGTTCAGCGGAGAGGCCCTTGACTGCGGGCCTGCACTAACCGGCGAGAGTGCAATCAGGCTGGCGGGTTTTGGCGGCGAAATTTTTGCAGCAGCGCCGTGGCTTCCGGGGCTGATTTGGTGAGCAATATCAGCGCGGCGTACACTATTGTCAGTACTGTAGAGCGCAAGAGCATGGTGGCCAGCGCCGAATTGAAAGCCGGCATTAGCCAAGCCGCGCCGCCGGCAACGGCCGCGCTGAGCAAAATCAGCGGTATACGGACCGTGAAGGGCTGCATGCGGTAGCTGTGCCATACAAACCAGGTGCGTGCCAGGTTGATGCTGACAATAGCCAGCAGAAACGCCACGGCCGCGCCCGTGAGCCCCAGGCGCGGAATCAGCACCGCATTCAGCCCAACGGTAACCAGGGCCAAGGACACGTTGAAGAGCAGGTCGTAGCGGTAGCGCGGGGACGTGACGAGGATGAGCCCGTTGAGCCCCGTGATGCCATCAAAGAGGCGGGCGGCCAGCAGCACCAGCACGGCCGTGGTGCCGGCCTGCAGGGCCGGGTTGTTCATCAGGCCGTAAATGAAATCCAGGTTCAGGCCGATGCCCAGGGCCAGGTAGCAGCCCAGCACGGCGTTCAGGCGGGTAGTGTCGCGGTAGAAGGCAGCCATGCGCGGCAGGGCATTTTCCTTCCAGTAGTCGGCCAGCAGCGGAAAGGCAATTTTGTTGAGCGAGCGGGCCGGCAGCGTGAGGGCCGTGCTGATGAAAAAGGCAATGCTGTACACACCCGCCGCCGCCAGGTTCAGCTGGGAACTCACCATCAGCGTGTCAATATTCATGATGATGGTGCCCGAGATATTAGCCAGCAGCGCAAACGCCCCGAAGCTCAGAATACCCCTTATCGGTTGCACCCGCAGAGCCGCCGTGGTTGGCCGCACGTGCAGCTCACCGATGTACGCCAGATAAACCGTGAGTAGCAGCGCAATGCCGCTCATAGTGCCGATGTACGCCAGCACGTAGCCGTGAAATGACAAGTAGCCCAGCCCGTAGAGTACTGCCGCGCCGGCCTGTAGCACCCGCAGCAGGATTTCCTGCACAAACGACGAAAACGCCGTGTGGTACAACCCTTTCAGGTAGGCATCCTGCAGGGAATAGAGCATCACAAACAGCGCCAGCCCCGCGGCCCAGCCATAGTAAGAACTAATAAGGGCGCGGTCCTGGGCGTGCTCGTAGAAGCCCAGTACCAGCGGCTTTCCGCTCAGGTAGAGCAGCGTGACCAAGCCAAACCCCAGCAACGGAATACCCAGCAGCAAGGGCAAGAAGCCTTGGTGCCCGGCCTCCCGATTGCGGAAATACGGGAAAAACCGGATGCCCACGCTGGCAAAGCCCAGGGCGGAGAGCTGGGCGTAAATGGTGGCAATAGACAGCAAGGTGCTCGTGAGGCCCAACTGGTTGGCGGCCAGAAAGCGCGGCACGATGAAGGCCGTGTTGAGAAAACCCAGCGCCAGCCCGAGGTAGGAAATAATGGTATTGCGCAGCCCCTGCCGCTGAACGATGCCCAAAAGTGAATGAGTGAATGAGTGAATAAGTGAATAAGTAAGGAGCCATTCGATGTATGGGTCCTGTCACATCCACTCACAAATATCCCGGCCGTTGACAAAGGACGCGTTGCGGCTGCGAAGGTACTTCATGAGGGCGTGGAACTCGCGGGGGCCGTTGTGGTGGTTGACCGGGTCGAAGTTCTCGTTGTGCCAAAGTACCGTGCACACGCCCCCGAACCGCACTATTTCCGTCAGCATGGGCAGCAGGGCCGGCAGCACTTCCGCTGGTTTCAGCTGCAGGTAGCGCGGGTGGTAGAGTGTGGCGTCCATCACGTTCAGCGGAATTTCCAGGAAGTCACAGGCAGCGCCGGTCTGAAAGTTGAACGGGTAGAATGGCTGGCAAAAGGAATTCCGAAAGCCAAAATGCTCGGCAAACCCCAAGGTGGAGTCATAGGAAAACCCCGCCTGCTGCACCAGCTGCGGGGTGGAGCGCGGTTCCCAGCACAGGTAATGAAACCGCAAGCCCAGAGGCGGCACCGTAGCTTTGCCTACCGCGGCGGCCTCGGTTTGTAGCTGGCTCAGGTTGCGAGCAGTGCCGATGCTGGCGTGCACCGCCGCCTCGGCACCGGCTGCCTGCAGCGCAGGCCACTGGGCCTGGATAGTAGTCAGCTGATAATCTGCATTGGGAGTGCCGTTAGCGGCTTTTTCATTTTCAGGCAGAATGAAAAAAGTGCTTTTAGCTCCGTAGCCTGCCACGGTTTGCTGCACCTCCGCCAGATTATCCCAGGTGTCTTTCTCCTTAAAGTGCCGCCAGAACTGCCGGCCAAAGCTGAGTAGCCGCCCCTGGCGCAGGGCTGCTTTGGCCGGAGCCTTCCAGGCACTGTGCAGGCTGTCGATGTCGTGGGTGATGAAGGCGGCCCATTGGGCATTGCCAGCCCAGCAGCGCGGGTGCAGTAGCTGGCCGGTCACGTGCTCTATGGCCTTTCTGAGCACGTCGAAATAGTAGTTGACGACGGGCACGGCTACAAAGCCATAGCGCTGCTGCACGCTGGCCATGTATGGAAACCGCCCGTGCTGATCACGCTCCGCGGAGAAATACTCCTGCCAGCCGCTGAGCAGATAGAAAGCCGCCGAAATGAGGTCGGCCCGAACGAGGACCTTTTGTTCCGGCAGCAGTTCCAGTAGCGGACCTTCCGACGTGAAGAAGAACGGTATCCGCTGACCGAGCCACTCGTGCCAGGTGGGCTCGGGTGGAAAAGGCGCTACGTCATCGAAAAAGCCTTGGGCATGATCCTCTATCTGCAGTTGCTTGCCCATTTGCCCTTCCACGGAAGTGCGCAAGGCTTCGGGGCCTGGGTAGCACTGCCAGAAGTGCTGTAGCACGTACCGCGTTTGGCTGGCACGCGAAACACCGGAAGCCGCCGCTTCCGGAATGGCACGGCCGTACAGGGTGTCGATTTCCATGCGCCGAAAATACGGGAATACAGCGCCTTACCGCACCACTTCCAGCCAGCCTTTGTAGGTGCTCCGCGTATCGGCCCGCTGCAGCACAAAGTAGTAAGCTCCCGCGGCGGCCGTAGCGCCCCAGTCATTGGCATACCGGCTGGTGGTATACACCTGCTTGCCCCAACGGTTGAAGACCGTTAAAGACCAGGTACCAGTAGCCGTGGCCAGCAGCTGGAAGGTGTCGTTTTTACGGTCGCCGTTGGGCGTGATGATGTTGGGTACACACAGCTCAAGCTGGATAGACCGGGAGGCCGTTTGGGTACCACAAGCATTGCTGACCTGCACCGAGTAGGTGCCCGGCTGCCGCACCGTGAGGGTGCGGCCCGCAGTACCATCGTTCCAGCGGTAGGTCAGAAATTCGCCCTGCGGTGCCCGGAGCGTAATGGCTTCTCCCTCGCAGGCGGTTGTGTCGGCCCCGAGGCTGAAGTTGGGAATAGCTGCCGCCGCCCGAACCGTTACGCGCTTGCTGATGGAGCAACCCGATGGATAGGTAGCCGTGACGGTGTACGTGCCAGTGGCTGCAAGGGAAACATTGGCGGTGGCGGTGCCATTGCTCCAACGGTAGGAGGTAGCACCCTGCCCAACGGCCTGAAGGGCTCGGCCGCGCCCGGGCATAGTAGCGAGTCGCCGGTAATCGTGAGCGTGGGTTGGAACAGCATGACGGTGTGCTCATCCGTGACCGTGCACCCGCCCGGGTAAGTAGCCGAGACGGAGTACGTGCCGGGTTTGGTTACCGAAATAGCGGCCGTGGTGGCCCCGGTATTCCATTTGTAAACAACGCCCTTGCCCTCCGTCGCCTGGAGCTGTACCGAGCCGCCCGCACAAATCTGGGTAGCTCCGGCAATAGCCACGGCTGGCTGAATAACCGTGCGCTTCGCCGTCAGGGTACAGCCATTGGGGTAGGTGACGGTGAGGGTATACGTACCGGCTTGCGCTGGACTGATGCTGGCCGTGGTGGCCCCGGTGCTCCAGCGGTAAGTAGCTCCTGCCACGGTTAGCGTTGGGGTGAGAGAAAGCGCCCTGCCAGCGCATAACACCGTATCCGCCGACAGCGTGAGCTTGGGCTGAACTACGGTGCGGCGCGCCTCTACCTGGCAGCCATTCGGATACGTGGCTACCAGGGTGTACGTGCCAGGCTGAGCTACGATGAGGGCTTCGGTGGTGGCCCCGGTATTCCAGCGCACTCCCGTAGCCCCCGCCGTAATAGACTGAACGCGGAGCTGCAACGTGCCATTGGGGCACAGGAGCGTATCAGCACTTAGCTTCAAGGCGGGTTGTACCACCGTGTGCTGGCTGGTGACGGTACAGCCGCTGGGGAACTGAGTGGTGACGCGGTAGGTGCCCGGCTTGGTTACCTGAATGGCCGCCGTAGTGGCGCCGGTGCTCCACTGGAAGGTAGCACCCGTAGCTGGAGTAGCCGTGGCCTGTAGGGTAGTAGTGCTGTTGGCGCACAACAGGGTTGCCCCCGTAACGCGTACCGTCGGCGCGCTGAGGGTAGTAGATGAGGTGAGCGTGCAGCCATTGGCAAAAGTGGCCGTCACGGTATAGGTTCCTGCCTGCGTTACGGGTAGCGTAGCGGTGGTGGCCCCGGTGCTCCATTTGTAGGTAGCCGTAGGCGCGGCCTGCGCTTTCAGCTGCACGGTGGTGCCAGGGCATACAAGCGAGGGACCAGTAAGCTGTAATGTGGGAATACTGATGGTGCGGCTGCTGGTCAGCGTGCAGCCGTTGGGGAAGGTGGCCGTTACGGTATAGGTACCGGCTTTGGTTACCGCCAAGGTGGCGGTAGTCGCGCCGGTGTTCCATTTAAAGGAAACCCCGGCGGTTGGCGTCACGGCCCGCAGCTGTACACTGCTCCCGCTGCACAGCAGGGTTTCGCCTTCCAGGGCCAATGTGGGGGCTACCACGGTTTGACTACCCGTGATGGTACAGCCCCCGGCCAGCGTCACCGTAACGGAGTAAGTACCTGCCTGGGTAACGGAAATTGTGGAGGTAGTGGCCCCGGTGCTCCACTTGTACGCCGACGCGCCGGGCACGGAAACACCCAGCTGCAGCGCGCTGCCCGGGCAAAGCAGCGTTCCACCCGTTATGTCAACTTTTCCTCCATCCCCGGCGGAGGATACCGGAATGTACTCGCTCCGGTACGACTGAGCCGCTAGTACCAGGCTCTCATTGCTTAACACGGGCGCCGCTTCCGTCCAGGTGTTGGTGTTGGTCGAGCGGGTGTAAAGGTCCGTGCAGCTGCTGGCACCTGCTTCAGGGTGTAGGCGCAGCTGGTAAGTGCCCGTGCTGCCCCGGCTAAACACACCAAAGTAAGTATCCGTAGCGCTGCCGACGGGCTTTATTGACGGGGCCTGATTCACGGCATACAACTGCACCCCATCCGTAAGTGCTAGGCTGCTGACAATGGCCGAGTCTCCATTAGCCGCTTTTAAACCCAGCTTGGCTTTGCTAAGGTTACTGCCGTAAATCGATGCTGACAAGTCGCCGATAGGCGCACCGGAGAGCTTCCAGGGGGCATTGCCAAAATTCTGCAGGGTGCCATTCACCGGCACACTTCCTTTATCGATAACGGTGGTGCCGCTGCTTTGGTCAAACGTGTAGTAACCAACCAGCTCCGCTGGAGCCGTCGTCAGCTTGCGGCACATGTTGGCCTGAATCTGCTCGGCCGTAAGGGCCGTCCGCCACAGCTTTATCTCGTCGATTTCGCCGGAGAAGAAATTTTCCGATTGAACGAAATACTTACCAATGGCCAAGGTGGAGGAAGTAGTCAGGTCAGCTTTTGAGTAACCGTAAGCACGACTGTTTTCCAGAACGCCATCCACGTAGATCTTCCACACGTCGATATCACATACTCCTACGACGTGGTGCCAGCGCCCATCATCAATTCGCGTTGTTGAAGGGCCAGACGACATATAAACCCCGACGTTAGCGCGTCCATTAAAAGAAGCAGTACCATTTTGGGTAATTAGATGGTAGCCTTTTTCTTCAACCAGCGAATTAGAATACTTGCCAAGAATCCACTGATAGGAACTGCTGTTAGTCCGGATCCAAGCCTCCACGGTAACCTTATCTAGAATACCCCTGTTACTGGTCTCCGTATGGATGCTGGTAGAGTAACCGTTGAAATCCAATGTGTTGCCAGGGCCTGGAAGTGCTTGCGCTTGACTAGAAGAAGCACTTAGCAAGCTAAAGATTAACCAGGTAAAGGCAATAAAACGTGGAAGTCGTAAATGAGTGATATGCAGTAAATATTGGGGCATTAAATAGGGGGTGAAAGTAAAAATTATGCAATTAACAGTGTTTAAGCCAGTTTGCCAAAATCCGCAAGGCTTTCACTTTGCTACGGCCTTCATCGGGGGTACCCAGGGTAGCGTTGTAGTAAGTAGCCCGCAAGTACAAATCAGCTGGTTTATGCTTTTGATAAGCTCGCAAGGTGTTCCCCAATTCGGGTAAGGTATCGGCGCGGTCAATGAGGCCATGCGCTACATACCCATAGTAATCATCGAAGGAGGCTGGGCTACCCATGCGGAAGTAAATGCTGGCCAGATTCAGCAAAGTAGCTTCCAGGTGGGTGCTAGTGTCGGCCGCAATCAGCGCGTCGTGCTGGGCTAAGAACTCAAAAACGGTTTGCCCGCGCGCATCGGAAATGCGGAGTTGCGGGTGCTGGCGTTTGAGCTGAGTAAAGTCACGATTGTCGCTCGGGTGGGGGCGTAAGGTGACGGACAGGTCGGGTAGCTCCTGCTGCAAGTAGGCTACTACCTGCGCTATGGCAGCCAGATCATCGAGCAAGTTGCAGGCTAAGCCCACCTGCTGGATGTTGGATTTTCTGTTACGGTGGGCCAGAAAGGCATCGGCTTTGGGCATGCCCACCAGCTCCACGGCTCCACGGACTGGTCCACACTGCCGGTATTTATCTAAGGCATCCTGGCCTTCGAGCAAGCTTAAATCAAACTCCAGGGACGGGAAGTTGGTGCTCACGCTGGCGTGCTGCAGGTAAACGGTCGGAATGCCTTCGACGCGGCAAGCCAGCAGCAGGGCCCGGGCATCGTCGTTATGGTCGTTGGCAAAAACCACGGCTTTGGGCCGATAGTGACGTAAGGCCCGTCGATACACCTCGTAATAGCCGATGGCGCTGAATATCAGGTCGCAAAACCGCCAGGCTCGCCCACCAACTGTCCGCAGAAGGCCCAGCAAAACCAGCGGGAACTGCCAGTAGTACAGCAGCTTTTGCCGCAAGGATAGTCGGTTGACTTTCTGGTTGTAGCGCCCGATCTGTTTGCTTTGGCCAGCTACCAGTACACTATCGGGCCGGGCCTCCCGGATGAAATGCAGGGCGTCGTAGTTGTTCTGGCTGACCACGTAGAGCCACAAGGCCCCGCGCAGCTGCTCGGGGTTATGAATGGGCTTGAATACGTTGCCCACCAGCCGCAGCCCCGCGTAGCCAGCCATTTTGACGAGGCGGCGCAGCGGGTTGGCTGGGGAAATTCCTTCCAGGGTATGTGTAGGCAGCTGGGCAAATAAGTCCGTGAAGCGAAGCTGCAGGATGTTGCGCAGGCGGGCCGTAGCAGCGGCTAGGACCGTCGCCATTTACAGTGCGTCCCAGGTAAGGGCGGTACCGGCCCGCAGGGACTGGCGGGCGGGCTTGCCGAGTACTTGGTCGAAATACCGGGGAGGCAGACCGTCACCGGGCCGAACTACGCGCAGGTTTTCTTTGGTGAATACCTCACCCGCTGCAATGTCCTGGGCCACATACAAAGAGCGTTTGTAGAGGCGGCTTTTTTCCTCGGCCCGCTGAATGCCGTATTGCACCTGCCCAAGTGCCTGCCAGGCCCGTTCCGTTTCCGTAACTAGCTGCGCCACTTCTTCGGGCTCCAGAGAAAAGGCGGAGTCTACGCCGCCGTCGGCCCGGCGCAGGGTTACGTGCTTTTCCACTACGCAGGCCCCCAGGGCCACGGCGGCCACGGCCGCTCCCACGCCCATGGTATGGTCGGAAAGGCCCACCAGTGTATTGGGGAAAAGCTGCTGAAAGTGGGGTAGGGTGCGCAGATTCGTGTTTTGGGGCGTGGCCGGATATGTGCTGGTACACTTCAACAGGATCAGCTCCTGGCAGCCTGCGTCCCGCAGCACCTGCACGGCTTCGGCTACTTCGGCGAGCGTGCTGGCCCCGGTGCTCATAATGATGGGCTTGCCCGTGGCGGCTACGCGGCGCAGCAAAGGCCAGTCGGTGTTTTCGAAGGAAGCTATTTTGTAAGCCGGCACCTCCAGGGTTTCCAGGAAATCAACCGCCGTTTCATCAAAAGGGGAACTGAAGGCCAGCATGCCATGTTCCCGGGCCCGGTCGAAAAGGGGCCGGTGCCATTCCCAGGGCGTGTGGGCTTCCTGGTAGAGCTCATGCAGCTCGCGACCATACCACAAAGACGTGGGGTCGTCGATGCGGTAGGCCCCCGGCAGCGTCATCGTATCGGCCGTATAGGTCTGAAGCTTAATGGCATGAGCCCCCGCAGCGGCCATGGCATCCACAATGGCCAGCCCACGCTGCAAATCCTGATTATGGTTGCCGCTCAGCTCGGCAATGATAAAGGGCGGCTGGTCGGGGCCAACCAGGCGGGAGCCAATGGAGAAAGTCATAAGACAAAAATACGAAGCCAGCAGCTAGGCTCAGTATTCTTCCTGCGTGGGCAGTAGTTCTTGTGCCTTGGCCTCCTCCTGACCTAACGTTCCAACTTGGAGGCGGTAGGAAGCTTCTTGTTCTGCTTCATGCACGTAGCGGACCACTATTAGCGTAAGAATAGCGGAGGCTATATCAAAAAACGTTGAGATTAGTGCCCAGGCCGAGTTGTCGTCCGTGGCATTCGCTGCACTGCTTGACTCATAGTTAATGGTAACACTGTGCACTAGATACGCTATCCACCACCACCGTAGTAAGGTGTGGCCGCGGTAACGGCCAGCCATCTGCAGGGTGCCATACCACACTTCTTTCATAATGGTGTATGGGCGCACAAAATTTAGAAAAGGTATAAACCAAGCTCCTACTGCCCAACCATCAGTGTGCTGGGTCCGGATTCCAGCCTCCCGGATGTTGAAGTATGCCCGCCGAAACCACTGCAGGAAAAACACCGAGCCCAGAAAAGTAGCAGCCACTTGACTAAGCCCAAGAAGGGTTGCTACGATTCCCCATATTTCCTCCGTGCCAAATCCGGTTGCAGTTTCTGAAAAAGCGTTAGGAAATGCTGCTGCTTGCTTAGTCAGCAGTATCGAGACAATATTGGTGAGAATAATCGACCAGAATAAGGCAATAGTTAATTGGGCCCGTTGGGAGTTATCACGTACTTCAGGAAGGGTATTCATCCGCGAGATATAGACTGAAAATCAAGAATGTAACCATTCAAAAGTCAGGGAAGCCATATGAGCGGGTGCATCCTGTGCTAGCATAAACCCAGCCCGCTCAAAGGCCTTCACCGAGGCAACGTTAGCGGCCTGCACGTGGCCCAGCACCCGCCGAACCGCCGGAAAATGCTCGGCCAGACGGCGCACCCCGGCCAGCAGCAGCAACGGCGCTAGTCCCCGTCCCCGAAACCCGGCATCCAGCTGATAGCTCAGCGTGGCTTCGTCGCCTTCGATGGCAAACCGGATAAGGCCTACGGGCTGGTCGGTAGCCGCTTCCTGAGCCAGCAAAAGCAGGGAATGCCTATCCTGCAGCTTGGCCGCCAGCCATTGCGCGTGCTGAGCGGGCGTAATGGGCGTGGGGTTAAAGGAGAACTGCCTTACCAGTGGGTCATTGGCCCAGGCAAGCAGTAGCGCTGCGTCGGCAGTTGTTACCGGACGAAGATAAAAAGGAGGTGGGGGCAACAGCAGGGCCTTGAACTCCTGCCGCAGGCGGGTAGGAGCCAGGCCATCGAAGACCCGTTGCTGAGCAGTGCGTAAGCGCGCCGCTACCCGATGCGCCTCCGGGGATGTCAGCACGTTAGCAGCCGCGGTATACGGCAGAGCGAGGCCGGCTTCGCGCAGATAGTGGTCAATATCGTACTGATTATCGGCGGTAGGCAGCAAAAAAAGCAACCCGCCTCGGCTGGCATACTCGTAGCTCACCGTGCTGGCGGAGCAGACGGCCGCCCCACACTGCTGCATCAGATTGGCTAGGTCGGCCCCTGAAAGGCTGCGGTGCAGGGTAAGCCGCGGCTGCTCCTGCGCCCAGCCAAGTAGGCTTTCCCAGCCTTGGTAGGCGCTGCCCACGACTGCATGCACTTGCTGAACGGTGGGTAGCAACAGCAAAGCCGCAGCCACCCGTTGGGTTTGGTGGGTAGGGTCGGCTCCGCCCAGGCACACGAGCACCGTTTGCGGAGCAGCGGCTTCTTCGGTAGCCGGGGCCCGAAAAGGGGCGCGGAGGGGGGCATACGCGGGGCCACTGAGGAGGCGGGCTCCCGGCTGACGCAATTCGTATTGTTGTCTGGTAAGGCCGCCCGCCGGGTTCAATACTATGTCGGCGGCGGAAGGGTAGGCGTGCAGATCGTCCAGGCAGACCAGCCGGTTGATGGCACCCCGGAGCGTATTCTGGTAGTCGTAGCGAAACTCGTACCCATCCAGCACGACTACATCGGTGGGCCGCAGTTCCTGGCGCACCAAGTAGGTAGCTTCTTCCACTAAGGGCTGCAGCGGGAGGGAAACCACAGCTAGCCCTGCAGATTCCAGCAATTCCTGTAACGCGGGATCAGGCTCCCGAAGCAGAAACCTAATTTCCGGGAAATCGGGCCGCAGAATTTCGGCCAGGGCCAGCAGCCGCATCACGTGGCCCAGCCCAATGCGGGCGTTGCCATCGGCCCGGAGGATCAGACGGGGAGTTGAAGATACATTTCCCGTCATACTACCCTGATTTGTTGATTGGCTGCGTTGATTTGGGGAAGCCACGGGTAGCGTAAGTAAAGGGCGTCTACATCGGCCAGCGAAAAGTCAGGCGGCAACGAGGAATAAAGCAGTTGTAGCAGGGCGTAGTCACTGGGGTAATCAACTGTGAGCCGGTAGCTGGCCCAGGCTTTGTTCTCGGGTGCCAGGTCAATTTCCTGGACATTAAACCGTTCCTGGTGCCGCCGGATATATGGGGTCACATGCTCCCTTTCTTCTGTCAAAAGAGCTTGGTTATGCGCTTGCTGTAAGGCTTCGTAGCGAATAATTTCAAGATTGGTGCCCAGGGGCAAGCCAGTTGACATGGTATAGTCGGCCGCCGCCTGGTGGTGATGCGCCAGCGCAAGGTTGATGTAGCAAGGATCTATGGCCGGGTTGTCGGCCGTAAGCCGGACAACGGTATCAAGCTGGGACGCCGTAGCGGCTTCGTAGAAACGGGCCAGTACGTCTTGCTCACTTCCGCGGAATACCTTGGCTCCGGCGGCAGCGGCTACCGCGGCTACTTCGTCATCGGTTCCCAGAGTAGTTGTAGCCACAATTACGGTGGTTATATCGGCGCGCAGCGCCCGCTCAATTACCCGGGCCAGCAAGCTTACTTCACTGGCTAGGGGCAGAGGCAGCAAGGCTTTGCCGGGCAGGCGTGAAGAACCCATCCGAGCCTGAATAATGGCGCCGACCCGCGGCGCTTGGCGTTGAGTTAGCGAATGGTCCATCCCCCATCTACCACTAAGTTGTGACCCGTCACAAAGTCGGCGGCCCGGGAGCTCAGAAACACAAAGGCTCCCGCCAGATCCTCGGGCTGGCCGATGCGCCCCAGCGGAATCCGCTGCTCCAACTCGCGGATAAACGCCGGGTGAGCCTGGGCACCGCTGCCGGGGAAAGCTCCCGGCGTCACGCAGTTCACTTGAATGTTTTCCGGCCCCAGGTAAGAAGCGAAATATTTGGTAAGCTGAATAACGCCTGCCTTGGCCGCGCCATAGTGCGGCGGGTTGATGAACTGCGGCGTAGCGTGATAAGCCCCGAAATCAGGGGCTACTACCCCGTACATAGAAGCCACGTTGATGACTTTACCCCGGCCCTGCTGGCGCATATAGGGCAGCACTTCACGCAGGCAACGGTAGGCCGAGCCCACCGAGCCATCTAGGCCAAAGGCAAACTCCTCATCCGTCAGCTGATCCGGCTGGTTACCCTTGCTGTAGAAAGCATTGTTGATGAGCACATCAATGGCGCCAAACCGGGCCTGGCAGGCCGCAAAAGCCGTTTGCACAGAGACCGTATCGGCTACGTCACCTGGTTGGAAGTACAGGTTGCTGGTGTCTGCTCCCTGGAAAGCGGCTGCAAACTGCTCTTCCCGTCGGCCTATCACTACCACCGTAGCCTCATGGGCCAGCAGCCCCAACACCACGGCCCGGCCCAGGTGCCCATAGCCCCCGGTGATAAGTACCACTTGGTGGCGCAAGGAAAACAGCGAAACCGGGTCTAACGGGGCCATGTATACGGAAGGATAAATGTGTCGTGGGGTTCTGCGAAAGTAGACAAGACTGGCTGGGCTTGCAGAAACTGCGAATGAAACTGGCCTGCCCGCACGTTCTGCTGCAGGTTCTCCACCGAGTCAACCCCAATAACCACCCGGCTTACCTGCGGGAAAGAAGCCGCAAACAGCAGCAGCAGGACCTCTACCGGAAGCTGGTGTTGCGCAGCCACCGCGCGCAGGCGCAGAAGCTTGCCCCGCAGCGGAGAGAAGAAGGTAGGTAGCTGTTGCGGGTCACGCAGCAAGAGTCCCTGCAGAAAGGCGGAGCGGGCGTGCACCTCAATTCCGGCTGCTACCAGCCTTGGCAGCAGGGGCACGAAGCGTTGGTCCAGCACATTCAGCGGTAACTGTACTAAACTGACGGGCAGTTGCTTATCCAGCAGCCACTCGGCCTGCCACGGATGGTACAGGGAAACTCCAATGCGCTGCACCCGGCCGAGCATTTGGGCCTCCTGCAGTACCTGCCACGCCTCGGGCCATTGTTGCTGACCGGCAAAGTCGTGAAAAAGAATGCCATATACCTTGTCCTGTTCCAACCTTGCCAGGGAGGCTGCCAGCGCGGTGGCTACCTCGGCAGCCGGGCCCGCCCCAATTTTGGTGACAATGGCAAAACGTGGGGGGGGAATAGCGGGCAGGAGTTTCCCGAGGCGGGCTTCACTGTCGCCGTAGGCAGCGGCCGTATCAAGCAAGGTAATGCCCAGCGCCTGGGCCGTGCGCAGCAAGTCAGCCGCCTGCTCCAGGCTCGGCTGGCCGGCTGTGTTGTTGATGCCGTAGGATAACCCTAACTGAGCCGTCCCCAGCGCTATTCGCTTGGCAAAGTCCTGCATCACTGCCCCACAAACTCCCGGATGCACGCCACCACGTACTGCTGTTCCTCGTCCGTGAGGCTGGGGAACAGCGGAATGCTCAGGCAGTGCGCGTAGTAGGCTTCCGCGCGGGGAAAGTCGCCGGGCTGCCAGCCTAAGCTTTGGTAGTAGGGCATGGTATGCACCGGGATGTAGTGCACCTGCGCATAGATCTGCCGGGTACGCAGGAAGTCGTACAGCCCTTTGCGGTCGGCAACCTGAATCACGTACAGGTGATAGGCATGGCCCGCGGCTCCCGCCAGCGGGCGGACGCCCGGCGTAGCGGCAAAGGCGGCATCATAGTACGCCGCCAGTTGCCGCCGTCGGGCCAGCCCCGCCGCGGCCCGCTCCAGCTGACTGATGCCCAGGGCGCAGAGCATATCGGGCATACGGTAGTTGTAGCCCAGCTCCTGCATTTCCATGTACCAGCCCCCGTCGTTGCGGCTCATGTGCGCGGGGTCTTTGGTGATGCCGTGGGTGCGCAGGCGCAACAGGTGCTCGTACAGGTCGCGGCGGTTGGTGGTAATCATGCCACCTTCTCCCGTAGCAATGTGCTTGACGGGGTGAAAGCTGAAAATGGCCAGATCGGCAAACTGCCCGTTGCCGCACCACTGCTCCTGGCCCTCGGAGTCCGTGAAGAAGCCGCCGGGGGCATGGCAGCTGTCCTCTATCATCCACAGGTTAAACTCCGTGCAAAGTTTCCGGGCCTCTTCCAGATCCACGGGCAGCCCCGCAAAGTCCACCGGAATCAGACCGTGGAAATAGCCTTGGGGGTGACTTTCCAGCAACCGGCGCACGGCTTTTAGGTCAATCAGCGCGGTTGCGGGGTCGATGTCGGCAAAATGGACCTCGCCGCCGCAGTAGCGCACGCAGTTGGCCGAGGCCGAGAAGGTGATGGGCGTGGTAATGACGCGCTGCCCCGGCTGCACGCCCAGGGCCAGGGCGCACAGGTGCAAAGCCGCCGTACCGTTGGCCACCGCTACGGCGTAGCTGGCTCCTACGTAGGCGGCAAAGCGTTCCTCAAACTCGGCTACCTTCGGGCCCTGGGTCAGGTAGTCGGAGTACAGGGTTTCCGTCACGGCCTGCACGTCGGCGGGGGTGATGTGCTGGCGGCCGTAGGCGATGGGGCGGGTAGGCTGAAAAGCAGAGTCGGACATACAGCCCCAAATGTACGCTTCGGCGCCGGATGGCCCGCAGGCAGGCAATAATTGGCCGGTCCTCGGCGGCCTAGAAGTTGAGTTGGGCCTGGAGGCGTAGCAGACCGCCCCGTTGGCGGTTGTCGGGTTTCTGATGATCCTCAAAGCGGCGCGCCGACAGCGTGTACATCGTCACCAGCTCGAAGCTGGGTACGGGCTGCCACTCCACGCCCAGCTCGGCTTCGCGCACGGTGTAGCTGCGGGCATCTCGCTCGTGCTTCTTGCCCCCATCGTAGTACTGCACGCGCAGAAAGGGGTAAAACTGCTGCTGCTGGTAGCGCAGGCGGTAGTTGAGCAGCAAGTAGCCCCCGTGCAGGCGCTGGGTTTCGATGCTGTCGGTGCGGGAATTAAACTCGGGGCCACGGCCCACGTTGTATTCGGCCTGGAAGCCGAACGGCTGCGGATACAGCACCAGCGTGCCAGCCACGCGCTGGTCGGGGTAGCGCAGGTCGGGGCGGTGCTTCACGCCGCTGGATAGCTGGTCCCGGTTTACCACGTATTCCCCGGAGTAAGCCTGCAGCCCCGGCTCTACCAGCTGCCGGCCCAGCTGCAGTGGGTAAGAAGCCCGGGCGACCACGTGGCGCTGGTTGTTGAGCTCGGGGCGGTTGGCCGTCTGCCCGTTGAAAACGCCCACGCCCACCACGCCATAGTCGCCCGAGCCCTTCAACCCGTCTTTTACCAGCTGACTGAAAAGCCGGCGCGTGGCTTTGGGGGCCCAGTACACGAAAGCGCCCAAATCCCGCTCGTTGGAAAACGCACTGTTGATTCCGTCACTGCGGTCCAGGGGCAGGCGGTTCTGGCTGGACTGCATATTCTCGAAGCCGTAGGGAATCTTGCTTTGGCCCAGGCGTACCCGGAAGCGGTTGGCCTTATCGAGGCCCAGGTCCAGGTAGGCATCCCGCAGCAGGGCCGTATTCAGCGTAGAGCTGCCACTGACGGTGCTGGCAAAGTCGGGCTGGAGGTAGAAGTAGACCCGCTCGTGGAGCTGCCCGAAAAAGATGATGCGCATCCGCCGCAGCGAAAAGCCCCCGTTGCGGCCCCACGACCGGTCGCACTGCTCGCACTGCAGGTCGGGGTTGGTTTCCAGCAGGCGGTTGTAGCGCACCTGTACGTAGCCCCGAATGGATACCGCCTGAAACCACTGTTTCGGCGGCGGAGGCACTGATTTGGCGGAGTCGGGCGCCTGGCAGAATGCCGCGTTGCTGAGCAGCAACAAGACCAGGAGTAATGATTTGTTCATGAAATAATAATCTGGCCGTAAAGTGCGGCATTAGATATTACTTCACTGTGTCCGGAATATTACGGGAATGTTATCAATGGCAAAAGGCCGTTAAAAAGCCCCGCTGCCAACTCAGCTGAGTCGGTAGCGGGGCTTTTTGGCGGCCAGCAGTAAACGATACAAATCAGGCCTAAGCCTCAAAATCGGGGTCCACGTGCAGGCGGATTTCCTCGCGGATCTGATCCACGGTCAGCCATTCGGTGTTGTTGCTGGAATCGTAGTGAAAGCCGGGCTCCACGCGGCGGCCGTTGAAGCGCTGAATAAACTCCTCCACGTCCCAGCGCGGCGTGAAGGGCAGGATAACGTAGTACTTATCCAACTCCACGGTGCTCAGGGCATCCGTTTCCGTTATCATCTCCTCGTGCAGCTTCTCACCGGGCCGGATGCCTACAATTTCCTGGTGGCAGTTGGGGCCAATGGCTTTGGCTACCTCCGTGATTTTGTAGCTCGGAATCTTTGGGACGAAGATTTCACCGCCCCAGGCGTGTTCCAGGGCATACAGCACTAGGTCCACACCCTCTTCCAGGGAAATGTTGAAGCGCGTCATGTCGGGGTGGGTGATGGGCAACACCCCGGAGGCCCGCCGCTGCAGGAAAAAGGGCACTACGGACCCCCGGGAGCCGATAACGTTGCCGTAGCGCACCACCGAAAAGCGCAGGTTGCGGGAGCCTTTCATGTTGTTGGCGGCCACAAACAGCTTGTCGGAGCACAGCTTGGTAGCGCCGTAGAGGTTGATGGGCGCGGCGGCCTTGTCGGTGCTCAAGGCCACCACTTCCTGCACGCCGCAGTCCAGGGCCGCGTTTATCACGTTTTCGGCCCCGAAGATGTTGGTTTTGATGCATTCCATCGGGTTGTACTCGGCCGCGGGCACTTGCTTGAGGGCGGCGGCGTGTACGATAATATCGATGCCTTCGCAGGCACGCTTCATCCGCTCCGGGTCGCGCACGTCGCCAATGAAATACCGGATGGCGGGGTACTTACTGTTTGGGAAAGTCTGCGACATTTCGAACTGCTTGAGCTCGTCGCGTGAGTACACCACCAGGCGCTTTACCTGCGGATACTTCTCGAATACCGTTTGCACAAACTGCTTGCCGAACGAGCCGGTGCCGCCGGTTACCAGAATAGATTTATGATTGAGGTCGAGGGACATACTTAGAAAACAAGGCCAGGCAGCGTGCTGGCGGGAGGAAGGGTTGCAAAAGTAGGCATTCCGCCGCGAGCTTGCGTAGTTTTGTACCAAGGACAGAAAGCCCGCTTCCTGTCATGCTGAGCGAAGCCGAAGCATCTCTGCCGCTTCGTGGCAGCCTTACTCCAACGAAGCGGTAAAGATGCTTCGACTTCGCTCCGCATGACGCCCGATATTTCCACTTCTGCTTTCGTTTTCCCCCAGCCCATCAAACTCATTATCTGGGATTTGGATGACACCTTCTGGCGGGGCACACTCTCCGAAGGAGCCGTAGAAGGACTGGAAGAAAACCTGCGGCTCGTCCGGGAAACGGCGGCTCGCGGCCTGGTGCATACCATCGTTTCCAAGAACGATTTCGCGCCAGCCGAGGCCAAACTCCAGGAACTGGGCATCCGCGACCTGTTCGTGTTTCCGCAGATCAGCTGGCAGCCGAAAGGCCCCATCATCCGGCAATTGCTGGAGCAAATGCAGCTGCGGGCGCCCAATGCCCTGTTCCTCGACGATAACCCCATAAACCGGGCGGAGGCGCAGTACTACAACCCCGAGCTGCAGGTGGCCGACCCTGCCGACCTCCGCGCCCTGGCTCCTTTGCTGCGGGCCAGCGGCAAGGCCGACCCCACGTTTTCCCGCCTAGAGCAATACAAGCTGCTGGAGCGGCAGCAGCAGGCCCGCACCCAGTACAACGACAACCTGGCCTTTCTGCGCGATGCCGAGGTGCGGATTCGATTTGCGGAAGGAGAGCAGGTGCTGCCCGACTTCGACCGGATAGAAGAACTCATCAACCGCTCCAACCAGCTCAACTTCACCAAGCAGCGCGTAACCGCCGAGGAGCTTCAAGTCAGCCTGCGGGACCCCGCCCGGCGGTGGGGCAGCGTGCGGGTGCAGGACCGGTTTGGCGACTACGGCCTGGTGGGCGTGTACTGCCTGAACGTGGCCGATAACCGCCTGGAGCAGTTCGTTTTTTCCTGCCGCATTCTGCACCTGGGCATCGAACAGTTCACGTTAGCTTACCTGGGCTTCCCGGCGCTGGACGTTCGGGGCGAGGTAGCCACGGCGCTGAACCAGCAGGACAGGCCCGATTGGATTACCGTAGATACTGGCCCGACGGCGTCACCCGCGGCGCCTACGTCCGGCAGCCGCCTGCGCGTTTTGCTGAAAGGGGGCTGCGACCTAGGCCAGCTCACGCCGTTCCTGCAAGCCTTTTCCTTGGAAGTGCGGGAGGAGTTCAACTACAACAACGAGCATCAGATTCCCGTCCATCTAGAGCATACGGCCCTGCTGCGCGCTAGCCGGGAGTGGCCCGCCACGGAGCAGCAGCGCCTCGCCACGGCGCTGCCTTTCCTGGGCCAGGAAGCATTCAGTACCCAGCTCTGGACCTGCGACTACGACGTACTGGTGTACAGCCCGCTGATGGACTACACCCAGGAGCTCTACCAGGAAAATGCTACAAGCCGGCTGGTGCCTTTTGGCGGCTACCAAAACCTACAGCAGGTTGACCCCGCTGCTCAGGCTGCCAAGTTCGCCCAACGCCGGTTTCTGGGCATGGACGAGGCGTTTCTGCGCTGGTTTCAGCGGGAGTTTACCTGGCAGGGGCAAAGCAGCCCGGAGCAGTTTACCGAAAACCTGCGCTGGCTCCGCAGTCAGGTACCGGGGCACATTCCCATTTTCTTTTTGAACGGGGCCGAAGTAGAAGTACCGGGCTCTGGAGAAGCCGGAGCCGCCCAGCGTCATGCCGTGATGAACCAAGCATTAGCTGCATTTGTGGATTCTGCCCCGAACTGCTTTATCATCGACGTACGGGAGTTTGTGCACAGCTCCGACCACGTAACCAACAACCTGCGGCATTACCAGCGCCAGCAGTACCGTACCCTGGCCCAGCGCCTGGCTGCCGCTATTGGCCAGTGGCAAGGGCAGCAACTGGCGCATTCTTCCTGGACGGATTTGAAGGCGCGGGCAAGTAGCCTCGTACCCAGCAAGCTGCGCGGCGTTTGGCAAAAGCTCAGCAAGGGCTAAGCCGAGAGCAATGCGGCTAACTGGGCGGTGAGGGCGCGGCGCGAGTAGTTAGCGTACTGCTGCGTCGGCAAGTCCAGGTTGGGGTGCTCCTGCCACTGGGTGGCCAACTCCTCGAGCCGGGTCAGCATGCCCGCATAGTCGTCGTAGGGTAGGGCGCGGCCGGCTCCACATTCCGTCAGCAGCGTGTCCGCGTCCGAGCCCAGCGGCCCCACGCACAGGATGGGCTTTTTGGCCGCCAGATACTCAAACACTTTGCCCGGCAAAATAGCCAGGTTGTTGGCCACGTCCGGAATGGCCATCAGCAGCACCGTGCTGCGCAGCAGGTAGCCTACCGACTCATCGTGCGGCACGAAGGGCACAAACTCGGTTTGCTCCTGCAGGCCAGCTTCGGCTACTTGCTGCTGCAGCCTGGGCGATACTTTTCCCACAAAGCGTAGCCGCAGGGGCACCTGAGGGTACTGGCGGCTGCAGGCCGCGCAGGCCGCCAGCAGCTGCTCGATGTGGTAGGTTTCGGAGATGGTGCCCGTGTGCGTAATCAGCAGCGCATCTGAGGGGGGGGAGCTGGGCAGCTGGAAGTCGTCTTCATCGTAGCCATTGGGCAGCACCCGAAACTTCTCGGCCCGCAGCCCCGGCGACTTGCTCAGAAACAGGCGCTTGGTATTGGGACTGGTTACCAGCACGGCGTCGGCCTCTTCCAGCACCTGCCGCTCGTAGCGCGCATCCAGCCAGCGGGCTGGCGGCAGGTGGTTGAGCTCTTTATAATAATAGATGTCCGTCCATGGGTCGCGCATGTCGGCCAGCCAGCGCAGCCCGTAGCGCCGCTTCAGCTCCAGGCCAATGAGCTGGGTAGAGTGGGGGGGCGAGGAAGTCAGCACGGCATCGAACTGCTCGCCCGCGGCCAGCAGCTGTTCCACGGCCTGCAGGACATAGCGGTTCCAGCCCCGACGGGCATCGGGGATGAACACGTTGCCGCGCACGAACTTGAACAGGCGCTGGGTGAGACTGGTCTTGCTTTCGCCCACGAAGCCGCCGTAGGGTACCTGTTTGCGGCCCGTCAGCTTCTTGTAGCTGTCGAAGGGCTCGAAGGTGCTGGTGCGGATGACGCGCACCCCAGCCGGAATGTCGGCCGCCAGCGAATCATCCAGAACCGGATACGCGGCCTGGGCGGGGTCTACGGTAATGACAGTAGGCTCCACGCCAAATTGGGGCAGGTGCTTCACAAACTTAAGGCTGCGCTGCACGCCGGCCCCGCCGGAAGGGGGCCAGTAGTACGTAATTACGAGCAAACGAAGGGAGCGGGCAGCAGGCACGGGCACGAAGGGGAGTAGCAAGAAAGCAGCGAAGGTACACAGCCGTGACCTTTCGGGGTTTTCTGGTTACTTTTGGAGGCTGAATTCTTGAGAACCGGGCGCAGTGCGGCCGGTAGCCTCGGCCCAGCATATCCCGTTAAATAAAGCGCAAACGCTGCGACTCCATGTTCGATAACCTTAGTACCAAGCTCGATAAGGCCTTCAAAACGCTGAAAGGCCAAGGCAGCATCACCGAAATCAACGTAGCCACCACGGTAAAGGAAATTCGCCGCGCGCTGGTAGATGCCGACGTGAACTACAAGGTGGCCAAGGAAGTCACCGACAAAATCAAAGAAGAGGCCATGGGCCGCGACGTGCTCATTAGCGTGTCGCCGGGCCAGCTGCTCACCAAAATCGTCTACGATGAGCTCACCCAGCTCATGGGCGGCGAAAAGCAGGACATCGTTATCAAGGGCGAGCCGGCCGTGGTGCTGCTCTCGGGCCTGCAGGGCTCGGGCAAAACCACGTTTGCGGGCAAGCTGGCGTCCTTCATCAAAAAGCAAAACCGCACGGTGCTGCTGGTAGCCTGCGACGTGTACCGCCCAGCCGCTATCGACCAGCTGAAAGTGCTGGGCGAGCAGATTGGCGTGGAAGTATTCTCGGAGCCGGAAAACAAGAATCCGGTGGAGATTTCACAGCATGCCATTGAGTATGCCCGCAAAAACAACAAGAAGGTAGTCATCATCGACACCGCTGGCCGCCTGGCTGTGGACGAGCAGATGATGCGCGAGATTGAGGCCGTGAAAAAGGCCATCAACCCGAGCGAAACCTTGTTCGTGGTGGACTCCATGACGGGCCAAGACGCGGTGAACACGGCCAAAACCTTCAACGACCGGCTGAACTTCGACGGCGTGGTACTCACCAAGCTCGACGGCGACTCCCGCGGTGGTGCGGCTCTGTCTATTCGGGCCGTGGTGGAGAAACCCATCAAGTTCATCTCCACCGGTGAGAAGATGGAGGCCCTGGACATGTTCTACCCCGACCGCATGGCCCAGCGCATCCTGGGCATGGGCGACGTGATTTCGCTGGTAGAGCGGGCCCAGCAGCAGTTCGATGAGGAAGAGGCCAAGCGCATCAACCAGAAGATCCGCAAAAACCAGTTCAACTTCGACGACTTCCTCTCCCAGCTGGAGCAGATCAAGAAGATGGGCAACCTGAAGGACCTGGTGGGCATGATTCCCGGCATGAGCAAGGCCATCAAGGACGTAGACATCGACGATGACGCCTTCAAACCTATTGAGGCCATCATCAAGAGCATGACCAAGCAGGAGCGCGCTCAGCCCGAGCTGCTGAACGGTTCCCGCCGCCGCCGCCTAGCCAAAGGCTCCGGTACCGATATTCAGCAGGTAAACAACCTGATGAAGCAGTTTGAGGACATGCGCAAGGTGATGCGCACCATGAACAAAATGAGCACCACCAAAGGCGGTATGCAGCAAATGGCCCGCATGATGGGCATGAAAGGCCCATTAAGATAAACCACGGATTCGCGCGGATTTATCGGATTGCACGGATTTTGTAGTCGGTGCGGTCTTTAGCAATGCCCACTTTCAAAAACAAAAAAGCCTCGCAGTGTGCGAGGCTTTTTTGTTGGTCAATAATTGAAAAGCGTCAAGTGCGCCGTCCACAAAATCCGTGCAATCCGATAAATCCGCGCGAATCCGTGGTTGAGTCCGTGGTTTAGTATTCCGTTTTGCCTTCGTGCTGTTGCCAGGCTTGGAAACCCGCTTGGGCTTCGGAGCGCAAAAACTCGGTCATGGGCAGGCGGCGCTGGTCAAGGGGCTTGTCCAACTCTTCGTAGATGAACTGGTCGTCGAAGCCAATGGCGGCGGCATCCTGCTTGGTATTGCCGTAAAACACGCGGCGCGGGCGGGCCCAGTAAATGGCTCCTAGGCACATTGGGCACGGCTCGCAGCTGGTGTACAAGTCGCAACCGTCGAGCTGAAACGTGCCGAGCACGGCGCAGGCTTTGCGGATGGCGTCTACCTCGGCATGGCAGGTGGGGTCGTTGGTGCTCGTAACCTGGTTGAAGCCGCGCGCAATAACCTGCCCGTCCTTTACGATTACCGCGCCGAAGGGCCCGCCGTGGCCGGCCTGCATCTTTTCAATGGAAAGCCGAATGGCTTCCCGCATAAACTCAGGGTTAGGGTCCTGCATATAGATCATGTAAAAAGGGCGTGCAAGTTACGCTCCCCGTGGGAATAGCGCAGCCTCAGCGCAACTTATTCCTCAAACCATGAAAAATATCCGAATAATGAAACGGGTTCGGAGCGCAATGGCATGATGATTGATTTAATCAGATTTGAAAGAATAGTTTTTAGGTGTTTTGGTTGTGGAAAAGGGGCGGCTCATTGAGTCGCCTTTTTTTGTTTTCCTGGCCCGCAACAGCAAGCAACTTTATTGCACTACCCGGAGCAGGTACTCTGGCTCGGTGGGGCTACTGCCAAACCGCTCATTGCGGAAGGCACCCACCCGGCTAGGGCCGTAGCCCAGGTTCACCTTCACCCACTCGTCGCGCACGGGCAGCATAGCCAGAATTTCGTTCTGCAGCAGCTGTAGGTCTTCCTGCAGCTGGCTGGTTTCAAGCTGGTTTTCTTCGGCCTGCTGATCGTAGCTGCCCGTGGGTGGCCGTTGGTCGAAGCCATCGGCCGCCGCTTCAGGTTGGTGCTCGTGTGCGGTGCGGGCAATTTCAGCTTGCCGCAGCAGCTTTTCAGTTTTCAGATACGCCTGCACTTTATCTTCAAGTGGGAGCAGGGCAGGGTCAAGGTAATCGAGGTTGCTGGACATTGGGGTAGAAATTAAACCGGTTTTCTTAACGCAACCTCAGCCGAAAGGATGCAGGCAATGCTTAGTGGACTTGATTGCACCCGGCAACTCAGGGCTTGCCTATCTTTGCCGCATGCCTCACTCTGTTTCTTCGCCCGATCCGCTGGGCCATGCGCTGCTGGCTTTCCACCGGGGTACCGATTCTGCTGCTACGCTTACTGTGCATTCCAACGTGGCCGAGGACGAGCCGCTGCCGGCCAGCTACTTTTTTCGCTCGCTCTGGGAGATGCCCGAGTTGGAGCGCTTGGCGCTGGAGGAGTGCCGCGGCCGCGTGCTCGACCTGGGCGCCGGGGCTGGCTGCCACACCCTGGAGCTGCAGCAGCGCGGGTTTGCCGTGAAAGCCGTGGATGTATCGGAGGGGGCGGTGCATGTGATGCAGGCGCGCGGCGTGCAGGAAGTAGCCCGCCACGAGTTGTTTGCGGTGCCCGCCGAGGCCGGAGGCTACGATACGCTGCTCATGCTCATGAATGGCCTGGGCCTGGTAGGCACCCTCGACGGGCTGGAGCGGTTTCTGAAATACGCCCACACCCTGCTGGCGCCCGGTGGCCAGATTCTGGCTACCTCGTCGGATATATCCTACCTCTACGAGGACGAAGAAGGTGCCTTGGTATTCGACCTGAACGGACCCTATTATGGGGAAGTAGAATACACGATGAGTTACGAGCAGGAAACCGGGGCCGCCTTCTCCTGGCTATTTGCCGATGCCAGCATTCTGCAGGACTATGCCGAAGCCGCTGGGTACGACGTAGAATTCCTGGCCGAAGATGAGCAGCAGCAGTACTTGGTGCGCCTCACGGTCAGAAATTAGGAGATAGGAGTTGGATTATTAGTCTGTATATCTGCCTTCTCCTTCCGGCTTCCTCTCCTAAATCCTCAAAAATGGAATACGCTAAAACCTATACCGTCCGCTGGGCTGACCTCGACCCTAACATCCACATGCGCCACTCGGCCTATACCGATTATGCGGCGCATACTCGCGTGCAATTCCTGGCTGAGCAGGGTTTCACCATGGCCCGGTTTGCCCAGCTGGGCATCGGTCCCATTCTGTTTCGCGAAGACACCCGCTTTTTAAAGGAGGTAGGCCTGGGCGAAACCATTCGCGTGACGGCGGAGCTATCGGGGTTGAATGAGGATGGCTCCCGCTGGAATATTGTGCATGCCATTTACAAGGAAGATGGTCGCTTGGCAGCTACCGTCACGGTGGAAGGGGCCTGGCTGGACCTGCGCGCCCGCAAGCTGGCGGTGCCACCAGCTGAAATTTCCGCCGTCATGAACAGCATTAGCCGGCACGCTTCCTACCAGGATATTGTGCGGACGCCCCGCGAAGCGTAGGCGGAGGTAGTTGTCGATAAGGAAAGCACAGGTCTAAATCTGCGGCGCTACCTGTAGGCACCAGCTCGCTGACGTACTGCCGGTCAAAGATCTAGCAATGGGCGTATGCCGTGTGCGCGTGCAGCAGGGTAAGCAAACCCAGTTGCTAGAGCTGATCTGGGAGTAGATACAAGCGTGTGTACTGAGTAGGCACGCCGGAAGGCTACTCTGCGTGCGTTAAGGCATTGGACACTGTTTCCAGTGCAACCTGGAAATAGGCGCAGTGGGAGGTAGAGAAAAAAAATAGGTAGGGGCGTAGGGGTAAACAGCTGGTAGTGGCTCTTACTAACACAAACTGCTCAGACACCTATGAAAACGCTCCTTACTAGCCTGGGCCTGTTGGCCAGCACCACAGTCTTTGCTCAGCAAGCAGAACAGCCCCCTCTTCAAACCCTGCTCCGGCCCGGAACCCACTGCGGCTTTTTCGTGGCCGCCTCCGCGCAGTACGCCCGCCTGGATGGGCAGGATGCGCTGGCGGCTACGGGCCGCATCGGAGTCAGCTTCAACCGCTCCTTCGCTTTAGGGCTGGGCGGCACTGCCCTCACCAATGGGCGCATTCCCAACCGTTGGGATGACCCCATCGATACATCCTCCCCCGATTACTTAGCGGCAGCCTACGGCGGCATCTACCTGGAACCCATGTTTCCGGCCGGGAAAGCCATTCACCTAACGTTTCCTGTGCTGCTGGGGGCCGGTGCTGCTACCAAGGAAAGAGACCTGAATGGTCCTTACTACCGCTACCAGGCCGATGAGTTTCTGATTGTGGAGCCCGGGGTGCAGCTGGAGGTAAACCTGCTCAAGTACGTGGCCCTCGGCGCCGGGGCTTCGTACCGCATGACGACCGGCCTGAACCTGCCGGATACGTCGTCGAAAGCGTTGAACGGGATGTCGGCGGGTGTCACGCTGAAGCTCGGGCTGCTATAGCCGGGGTGGCGTTATCAGGCCAGCTGCTTGCTGATGCGCTGTACCTGCCGTTGGTGATGCAGTACGTGGTCAACCATGAAATCCAGCGTTTGGTAGATGTTGAGCATGCCCGAGCGGGGATGCTTGAAAATGGCCTTGTCGAGCAGCTTTGCCGGAAATTCGTTGAGCAGGCGTTCCAAATGGCGGCGGGAAGCAGTCCACTGTTCCGTCAGCTCGGCAATGGGTGGTGCGCTGGCTCCCTCTGGCATAAGCGCCGTGAGGCGGGCCGGGGCCTTAAACTTCAGAAACGGCACCCGCAGCAGCACCCGCAGCAGCCCCGACCGGAGCCGCGCGCCCATGCCGGATTTTGCCAGGCCGTCTTCCTGTTGCACCTTCTTCTCGATGTACTGCCCGATGCCCTGCTCGGCTACCAGCAAGTGCTGCACCACCTGGGCTGCCGACCACTGATTGGGCCCCGGCGCCTGATGACTTCGGGTTTCGCCCAAGGCGGCGGTGGCTTTTAGCAGTTGCTCAGTAGCGCGTTCAAGCTGCTCGAGGCGAAGGTGAAGACGGTGGTTCATGGGGAAAGGGTGGGGTGGTAAGGGCAAAAGGTACGGATATTTCGCCTGCCTATACGGGGAATCAACCGCATCGGACAAAGCTCGGCTCGAAACCAAAAACGGCCCGCCACCGAAAGGTAGCGGGCCGTTTTTGCTGGGATGAAACCGAGTTACTTGCTTACGTACAGCACGTCCTTCACGGCTTTCACCGTGCGGGCTACGTTGGGCAAAGAAGCCTCAATAAGCGTAGGCGCGTAGGGCAGAGGTACGTCGCCGCAGGTGATGCGGATAACGGGGGCATCGAGGTAGTCGAAGGCGCGGCGCTGCACAATGTAGGCTAGCTCCGAGCTGATGCTGGCCAGCGGCCAGGCTTCTTCTACCACCACCATCCGGTTGGTTTTCTTTACCGATTCGATGAGGGTGTCGTAGTCGATGGGGCGCACGGAGCGCAGGTCGATTACCTCAGCATTGATGCCTTCCTTAGCCAACTCGTCGGCGGCAGCCAGGACAATTTTCATCATTTTGCCGAAGCTCACCAGCGTCACGCTGTCGCCGGGGCGCACGACGTTGGCTTTGCCGATGGGCAGCAGGTACTCTTCCTCGGGCACTTCTCCTTTATCGCCGTACATCAGCTCCGATTCCATGAAAATCACGGGGTCTGGGTCGCGGATGGCTGATTTCAGCAGGCCCTTGGCGTCATAGGGGTTCGAAGGAACTACCACCTTCAGGCCGGGCGTGTTGGCAAACCAGTTCTCGAAGTTCTGGGAGTGCTGCGAGGAGAGCATACCCGCGTTGCCGGTAGGGCCGCGGAACACAATGGGGCAGGAGTACTGCCCGCCCGACATCGAGTAGATCTTAGCGGCCGAGTTAATCACCTGGTCAATGGCTACCAGGGAGAAGTTGAAGGTCATGAACTCGATGATGGGCAGCAGGCCGTTGGCCGCCGCACCCACGCCAATACCGGCAAAGCCCAGCTCGGCAATGGGCGTGTCAATCACGCGCTCCGGCCCAAACTCGTCGAGCATCCCCTGGCTTACTTTGTAGGCGCCGTTGTACTCGGCTACTTCTTCGCCCATCAGAAACACGCGCGGGTCGCGGCGCATTTCCTCGGACATGGCTTCACGCAGGGCTTCCCGGAATTGGATGGTCCGCATAGTCAGTCGGTCAGTGACAGAAAGTCGAAAATCAAAAAGAAAAGGCCGGAAAACTTCCGGCCCGTAAAGCTACAACGAGGAAGGCGGCCGGGCAAACTCGATTATTGTTCAAGTTTGAGCATCACCGTAGCCGCATTGACTTTGATGCCCCACTCACTTTGAAATACTAACTGCAAGTCATAATCCAGCGGTGGATTGCGGTCTAACCAAATGTTATCGAAGTCTCCACGCGCTTCCATTGGTGCGCGGCAAATGTCGCGCAGGCAGTCGTCCTCACTGATGGGATATTCTGCATCACGCTCTTTAACGTGGAAATAACTGACTCCGGAGAACAGCAACTCTAGCTTCTGCCATGGCACTTTTTTTGCCCAGTCACCAGAAGATTTAGTCCAGCAAAGAATCAGTTTTGCTTCACTAGGCACATACTGAAGCTGAGTGAAGTTGAAATTGTTGTGCAAATCAGCATAGCCGTTTTTTGGCCATTCCAACCCGATGTACTGGTCGTCGAGAGAGAAATTCAGGAATTCCAAAGCTGGCTTTTGCAAGGGTTAAACGGCTTGTGTATTTGGCCTCTTTACATCTAGTAGCAGTTAACCTGCTACTTCAATGCCTCCACAAACGCCTTGTTCGCAGCCAAATCCCGGAACTCCAGGTCCTCTACGGCGCGCTGGGCAAAACTGCGGTCGAGCTGCACGGCGCGGCGCAGGTGCAGCCCCACGGTGGCGGGGTCCTGCTGGCGGGCGGCAATAATAGCCAGGCAGTAGTACGCCAGCGCGTCGTTGGGCTTGAGGGTGAGGGCCTCCTGGTAGATGGCAGCGGCTCCGTCGGGGTTGTTTTTGAGCAGGTACACCAGCGCCCGGTTCATGGTATTCTGGTAGGATCTGTCGCTGAAGCTGATGCTGCGCAGGGCATCCTCGGGCTGGCCGATTTCAATTTCCAGCGCGGCCTTATCGGCAAATACCTGGTTGAGAATAGCCCGCGGGCCGCCAAGCTTAATGGCGTAGTCGTAGCTCTGCAGCGCTTCCAGCTTGTCGCCGGCGCGGTGGTAGGCCGTGGCAGCCCGGTAGAAAGTAAGCGCGGTGGGGTTGCGGTGTGCGGCCAGCGTGAAGTTGGTGGCGGCCCGGCGCTGGTAAGCACGTTTCACGCGCAGGTTTACTTCCTTTTCGGCGCGGGCGGCCAGCACCACGCCTAGGTTGTGGTAGGCCTCCCAGCGGCCGGTGGTGGCAATGGCCGTTTCGTAGATGCGCTGCTTTTCGGCCAGCAAAGGCGTGAGCGTGGCGGAGTAGCGCAACTCCTCGGGGGTGAGGGCATCGGCTTCCATCTGCTTTTCCACAATCTTCTTGGACAGCAGATAGATTTCCGACTCGTAGCGCTGGGGCGCCGAGTATTTCACGGCCACCGTGCCAAAGCGCATCACCGGGTAAATGTACTGCTCCAGGTAATCGAAGTAGGAAAGGCGGTGCAGTTGCTGTTCTCGCTCCGCAAAGGTGCCCTTCGACTCATTCAGGATGGTGATGATGGAATCGACCTGGGCGGGCTGCAGCGCCGATTCCTGGACTTTCTGCATGAACAGGTCCCAGCGGTTGCGGTAGGCCTTGGTCTCGAAGCGCACGGCACTCACCGAGTTCAGGTAGGAGCTGACGTCGAGGCGGTTCTTGAAGTACTTCACCAGGGCCTGGGTCCGCTGCTCGGCCAGGCGCGGGTTTTTGGTTTCCTGGGGCTCGGGCGAGTTGGCAGCCACGACCATTACCAGTTCGGTCTTCTGATTGGCCTCAATAAATTCTTCCAGCGCGGCCACGTTGGTGCCCAGGTAGTTGCGGATCTTGCTTTCTCCAGTATCAAAGAAAAAAGGCAATACCCGGATGCCCCCACCGGCCAGGTTAGCGGGCGGCTCGGGCAAATAGGGAATCAGCGAATCCTGGCGCACCACTAGGCGGCTGGTCGTCACGATGCCCCGCGCAATGAGGAAGGGCTTGCCTTGCCGGCGCTTGCCATTCGGCTTGAGCTGGCGTGCTTCGGGCGTGGCCATGAGCTGCCCCGGGTTTTTACGCGGCACAAATGTGATGTTGAACTGCTTAGTGGCGACGAGCTGGTCTTTGCGGTCCTCATCGTACACATAGTCGCCGGAGGCAAAGCCGATGCGGCCCACGGTGTCTTCGCGCAGGCCGTTGTCGTAGTGGTAACGCAGGTTGAGGCCATAGGCGTAGCCTTTTTTCAGGTGCTTGGCAGGCACCCGCGCCTTCACCTCGAAGAGTACATTCTCGCCGTTGGTTTCCAGCACGGCCGGCTGCACGGCTACTTGCTGGCCTTCGCCCGCAACCTTCAGCATACGGGAAAGCGTACAACCAGAAAGCAAAAAGCTGACTAACAGCACAACAGAGACTAAACGCGCAACTTTGGGCATATGCAACAGGGCGGATCGGCGGGCAGAATTTCGGACCTCAAACGAAAAACTGCCGTAGAGAGACGTAACTTGAGCCGAATAAGTGAAGAAAGTCTTGTGTGTTAGGGGGAAGTAACATAATTTACACAAGGTGGGCCGGCAGTGGCGGTAGGAACAGAAAAGAGCTATGAAACGACTAACCGACTTTATTGAGAAACAGAGCTTTGGGGTGTGCAACACGCTGGGGCAACGGCTGGGCTTCTCAACGAGCAGCGTGCGCCTGTCGTTCGTGTATGCTTCCTTCTTCACCTTTGGGTCGCCCATCGTGCTATACTTTGCGCTGGCCTTCTGGCTGAACGTGCGCCGGGCCATGCGCCGGCAGCGCAGCACCGTCTGGGATTTGTAGTTCCGGAAACGTGCGGCGCCCACGGGCAAAATAGGCCCAAACCAAGCTTCCCGCATATGTGCCGGCGCGCTGCGCTACCGTCAGGTGCGGGCGGCTTAGCTTGCGTTGCTGTTTCCAGTAAGCTCGTTGCTGCCACACGTGGCGGTGGGCGCGCATAATGGCCTTGGCATCGGGGGTAGCGCCCTGCAGCAGAAAGCGCAGCGCGGCCACCCAGTCCAGCACCAAGCGGGTGGCCACAACACTAAAAACGTCGCGCGGCGCCGAGTTTTTGTACACCAGGGCTAGGCCATTTCGGAAGTTGAGGTAGGTTTTGCGC
Source organism: Hymenobacter lutimineralis (assembly GCF_008271285.1). NCBI lineage: Bacteria > Pseudomonadati > Bacteroidota > Cytophagia > Cytophagales > Hymenobacteraceae > Hymenobacter > Hymenobacter lutimineralis. The sequence goes on from NZ_VTHL01000007.1 coordinate 133,320, forward strand.
GGGTTCGACTTTGCCAGTGTGCCGCCCCCCACATGATACACGGTGCTTTGCCCGCAGTACCAGATGCTGTGCCCCGCGTTCTGGAGACGCCAGCACAAGTCAATTTCCTCCATGTGGGCAAAGAACTCCGGTTCCAGCCCGCCCAGCGCCTGCCAGGCATTGGCCCGCACCAATAAGCACGCCCCGGTGGCCCAAGCCACGGGCCGACTGTCATCGTACTGCCCGTGGTCGGTTTCCAGGGTATCGAAGAGGCGGCCCCGGCAAAACGGGTATCCAAACTTGTCGAGGTAGCCGCCCCCGGCTCCGGCATACTCAAACTCCGCTGGCTGGTGATACGAGCGGATTTTGGGCTGGCAGGCCGCTATGGTAGCGTTGCTTTCCAGTAACTCCCGGAGGGGGCGCAACCAGCCGGGCGTTACCTGCACGTCGGAGTTGAGTAGCACGTAATAGCGGAAATCCAGCTGACGCAGGGCGTGGTTGTACCCCTCGCAAAACCCGAGGTTTTGGGCATGCACCAGCACCTGCACCGATGGAAAATGCTGGTGCAGCCACGCCACCGAGGTATCGGAGGAGGCGTTGTCGGCCACTACGATGCGGGCCCCGTCGGCGTGGGCTAGCACGTCAGGTAAGAACTGTTCCAGCCAATGCTGGCCATTCCAGTTCAGAATTACCACGGCCACATCGGCGCAGGAGCCGCCGGGCGGCAACGGACTAGATGCCAAGGCTACCGAAATCGAGGCCCGGCACGTTGGGCAGTAGGCCGGAGGTCTTGCGCTTGAGTTCTTCCTTTGCCTGCTCGCCCACGTCCTGCAACACTTTGTTTACTGCCGCTACTACCAGGTCGGCCAGCATTTCGCGGTCCTGGCCCGTGAGCAGGCTTTCGTCAATATCCAGCTTGAGCAGACGGCGCTGCCCGTTGGCCGTGGCTTTCACCAAGCCCCCGCCGGCTTCGGCCGTGGCGGTCAGGTATTGTAGTTCGTCCTGGGCTTGCTTCATTTTTTCCTGAAGCTCTTTCACCTTGCCCATCATGCCCATCATGTCAAACATAGTCTCGTCTGGTTAAGTAAGTGGTAAAAAGGTAGATGCCTGCAGGCTGCCCAGAGTTGCTTGAAGCAAGTAAACTAGGGCTTGCCGTTAGAGGGCGGGCAAAGGTACGCAACGCGGCATAGGCGGGACTTTTTTAACGCAACAGCGTCACGGAGCCGTTCTGCACAACTGGCTGGCCGGTTTCATCGGTAGTCTCAAACCGGTACACGTACACGCCCGGCACCGGAGCAGCCCCCCGGATGCGGCCGTCCCACTTATCCTGGCGGCTGGTGCCCCGAAATACTTCCTGGCCGTTTCGGTCCCGCAGAATGAACAGGTACTTGGTCAGGAACTGCCCTTTCACTTCCAGCACGTCGTTCAGGCCGTCCCCGTTCGGGGTGAAGGCAGTGGGCACGGTCACGCGCACGCGCCGCACTATCTGCACCACGTTGGAGTAGCTGACCACGCCCGCGCTGGTGGTAGCTTCCACGCGGTAACGCAACACCTGCCGGTCGGCCGGGGGTGCTAGGTCCAGCACTTCCAGCCCATTGACGGGCTGACTACGCAATACTTGTCCATCAGAAGCCAGCAGCAGCAGCTGATAGCGGGCACCCGTGCGGCCACCGTCCAAGGCGGTCCAGCGCAGCGCCACGGCATACTGGCCGGCTGCTTCCTGCTCCAGAGCAGTTAGGATAACGGGACAGGCAGCGGCACTGGGGGCCGAGGTCTGCCCGCAGGCGTCGCGTAGCAGCGCGGTGTAGCACGCAGGCTGCTCCGTGGAGAGAGCAAGTGTGGAGTCGCGGAGCGTGGCCGGGGCAGTTCCCAGCTCTACGGTGGTCGTATTCTGCTCCCGGCGGAAGGTGGCCTGGCTTCCAGCGGGTGAAGGTGAGGCCGTGAGCACAACCCGGTTGCGCAGATCGAAGCTGGCCGTAAGCGTGGGTTTGGGCGGTGGCGACCCAGTTACGGCCCGCACGCTCACTTCATTAGAAGTGGCAGTGACAGCCCCCGTAATGGCTACCACCCGGTACGTGTAGTCGGAACCGCACAAGACGTCAGCATCGACATAATTAGTGGCCGAGCCGTTGAGTTGGGTAATGAGTTGGCCGTTTCGGCTGATCTGGAAGCTGGCAGGGGCGCCGCCAGTAGTCCAGCGCAGCTCGTTGCGGCCGGCTGCTGCACTGGCTGCCAGCTGCACGGCACAACCCGTGGCCGATACGTATTTCGCGCCTACCGACGCACAGGCATCCGTCAGCCGAAGCCGGAAACAGCCGCTGGCCGGGGCCGATGGTGCCACGTACGTGGTGGTACTGGCCGGTACTTTGGCCACCTGCCGAAAACCTCCCGGCTGTGCAGCATCGGCCACTTCCAAAACGTACTGATACTGGTTTTGCAGGCCGGCAAAAGTGAACTGCACGCCCGCGTTCAATCCCGTGAGACTGGTGAGTTGAGGAGCTACCGGTGCCGGTAATGTGGGCAGAGGCTGGGTAGCGGTGCCCATGCAAAGCCCCGTCACGGCGTAGCTGCCCCGCACCGTTACGCTGCTGGACCCGGCCGGCACGGGGTAGTTGGCCGTAGTGCCGGCCGCAACGTTCTGGGCCGGGTCAGCGCCTATTTGCACCGTAAATCGGTCGTAGGTGCGGTCAGTCAGCGCAACCTGCACGGTACCCGGGGCGCAGGCTTGTACCGTGAAGGTTGGGGCCGGCGTGGCGTAGACGGTAAATGTGCGGGAAAAGATGATGCCGGTGCCGGCACTGGAGTTGGTGTTCTGGGTAATGACGAGCTGCCCTGCCGTAGCGGGGGCCGTGCGGGTGGTAAGCGTATCCCCCGGCTGAAACCCCGTGCAGAGCGTGGCCGTGCCGAGCTGGTAATAAACTTTCTCGGGGTCGAGGGGGCGGCCGCTACAATCGCGCAGCCGGAAACGCTGGCCCGCGCAGAGTGCCGTCACTTCCTGGCGGGTTGCGGCATCATATACTTTAAAGCAAGCCCCGGAGTTGGGCGTGTTCTGGCACTGGGCCACCCCACGCGTGCTTACCAGGGAAAGCAGTAGAACCAGAAGAAAAAATGCCCGCAGCCGCAAGTAGAAAAGCCGTTAAAAGAGGAAAACCATGCTTACTAAACGGCAAATGCCGGCAAAAGCTTTTGGCGCAAGTAAAATAATCGGGCTGATGGAAAATCAGAACGTCCAGCCCTTTCCCGGACTGGACGCTCCGCGGGGACCGGGGCGGGGAGTTATTGCCAGTGGTAGGTACGCACGAACTCGGCGGCGGCGTGCAGGTCGGGGTAAAGCATCCGGTCCTGGCTGACGAAACCCACGCGCTGGCGAAAATCCGCTATTACCTGTTCGAGGCGGGCGGAGGTGCGGGCCGGGCGGCGGAAATCCAGGGCCTGCACGGCGTTCATCAGCTCAATACCCAGCACCTGCTCCGTGTTCTGCACCACCCGCAGCGCCTTAGTGGCGGCGTTGGCGCCCATGCTCACGTGGTCTTCCTGCCCGTTGCTGCTCACAATGCTATCCACCGAAGCCGGCGTGCAGAGCTGCTTGCTCTGGCTCACGATGCCGGCGGCGGTGTACTGCGGAATCATAAAACCCGAGTTGAGCCCGGGCTCGGCTACCAGGAATGGCGGCAAGCCCCGCTGCCCCGAAACCAGCTGGTAGGTGCGGCGCTCCGATATAGATCCTAGCTCGGCCACCGCAATGGCCAGGAAGTCCAGCGCCAGGGCCAGCGGCTGCCCGTGGAAATTGCCGCCCGATAAGATGGCGTCGTCCTCCGGGAAAATATTCGGGTTGTCGGTCACGGCATTTACTTCCGTTTCCAATACCTGCGCCACGTAAGTCAGCGCATCGCGGGAAGCACCGTGTACCTGGGGCTGGCAGCGGAAGGAGTAGGGGTCCTGCACGGCCGTTTTGGGCTGGGCCTGCAGCTCGCTCCCGGCCAGCAGCTCCCGCAAGTGGGCGGCTACGGCCAGCTGCCCGGCGTGCGGCCGGATCTGGTGCAGCCGCTCGTCAAAGGGCTCCGGGCGGCCATCAAAGGCTTCCAACGATAACGCGCCGATGACATCGGCGGCCAGCGTGAGGCGCTGGGCGCGCAAGGTGCAGTGCACGCCGTAGGCCAACATGAACTGCGTGCCATTCAGTAAGGCTAGGCCTTCCTTGGCTTCGAGCTGTAGGGGCTGCCAGCTGAACAGGTGGAGGACGTCGGTGGCCTTCAGGTCGTAGCCCTGGTACTGCACGTTGCCCAGGCCCAGCAGGGGCAAACACAGGTGAGCCAGCGGCGCCAGGTCGCCGCTGGCTCCCAAAGAGCCTTGCTGGTAGACAACGGGCAGAATGTCGCGGTTGTAGAAGTCGAGCAGGCGCTGGACCGTGCTGAGCTGCACCCCGCTGTGGCCGTAGCTAAGGCTGCGCGCTTTCAGCAGCAACATCAGTTTCACCAGCTCCGCGGGCACCGTCTCGCCGGTCCCGCAGGCGTGCGACATCATCAGGTTCACCTGCAGTTGGGCCCGCTCGGCCGGCGCAATACTGGTATTGCAGAGGGCTCCGAAGCCCGTGTTGATGCCGTAAATCGGGGCGTCGGACTGCTCCAGTCGGTCGTGGAGGTAGCGGTGGCAGGCGAGGATGCGCTCCTCGGCCTCAGGAGCCAGGGCGACACGGTTGTTTTCGGTGAGCAGCTGCTGCAGCGCCGCAAGGGTGAGGTGCGTGCTGGGGCTAAGAGCGTGATTGGCGGACATGGGTGGGTGGGAAAGCGGGAAGGGCCCAAAATTGCCAAAACAAACCCGGACTCGCACCATCCTGGCAAGTCCGGGTTCAGGAAGTAGGGCAGCCGTTTCTCGGAGAAAGAGTGTTGCCCCCGAGCGTTAGCGCCTCAGTTGAATTGTAGCTGGTGTAGCTATTTCGTCAGGGCGTCCAACACCGCATTCCACCCCAGTAACTGCTCTTGCCCGGTACTTAGCTCCTTGAGCTTGAATTGGCCGGCTGCTTGTTCCTCGGGGCCCTGCAGCAGCACATAAGGAATACCTTTGGCGTCGGCATACTTAAACTGCTTGCCTAGCTTGGCTTCGTCGGGGTAAAGCTCGGCGGCCACTCCCGCCTCCCGCAGTTGGCGCAGAATGGGTAGTAGCTGGCGGCTGTTTTCCAGGTCGAAGGAGGCCAGCAGGCAGCGCGTGGTGGTGGCCACGGCCTCGGGGAACAGGTTGAGCTCTTCTAGGCAGTCGTAGAGGCGGTCTACCCCGAAAGAGAAGCCCACGCCCGACACGCCCGGCAGCCCGAAAGCCCCCGTGAGGTTGTCGTAGCGGCCGCCCCCGCTCACGCTGCCCATGTTTACGTTGTTGATCTTGATTTCGAAAATGCAGCCTGTATAGTAGGAGAGGCCGCGGGCCAGTGTGGGGTCAAACTCGAGGTGGTCGAAGTGGGTGAAGCCGAAGTCCTGGAGCAGTTGCTGCACCTGGCCTAACTCCTGCAGGCCTTTGTAGCTGCCATCGGCTTCGGTAGGCACCTGCGCGGCCGCAAAGGCGCTTTGCAGCTGCTGAAGCTTCTCGGCAAAGGAGCCTTGCACGCTCAGCAACTCGAAAAGCCGCGCTACGGAAGCCTCCGAAAAGCCACGCTCAAGCAGCTCCCGCGTTACGCCGTCCTGCCCAATCTTGTCGAGCTTGTCGATGGCCGTGAACAGGTCTACTTCCGTGCCTTCGCCGCCCAGGGCCTGGTAGAAAGTGCCCAATACACGGCGGTGATTGATTTTAATCGTGTGCTCCGTAAGTCCCAGCGTGTTCAGTACTTCCGACATCATCAGCACAATTTCGGCTTCGCAGAGCAAGGAATCGGTACCTACCACGTCGGCGTCGCACTGGTAAAACTCGCGGTAGCGGCCCCGCTGCGGGCGGTCGGCGCGCCACACGGGCTGAATCTGGTAGCGCTTGAAGGGGAACGTGAGCGTGCCGCGGTTCATCACCACGTAGCGGGCGAAAGGCACCGTGAGGTCGTAACGCAGGCCTTTTTCGGCAATCTTAGGCAACACTTTTCTGGAGCCGGCCTCCAGGTCTTCGGCCGTAACGGCGGCGTTCTTCTTGGTCAGGAAATCACCCGAGTTCAGGACTTTGAACAGGAGCTGGTCACCCTCTTCGCCATATTTGCCGGTCAGCACCGACAGGTTTTCCATGGTCGGCGTTTCGAGCGGGGCGTAGCCAAACTTCTCGAACACGCGGCGAATTACGCCAAAAATGTAGTTGCGGCGGGCCACTACGGCCGGGCCAAAGTCGCGGGTACCTTGCGGGATGCTGGGTTTCTGAACGCTCATCGAATGCCAAAAATATGGGCGCGAAGGTACTCACACTTCCCGGCACTCGGATAGCCTTGCTCCTAAATAGGATGTGGTTGCTGGGACCTAGCCTTCCCGCTGCAGCAGGCGGTGAGCATCCAGCAAGGAAGGCAGTACTAAAGGTGCTTCGTCTGCGGGCAATTGTGCAAACCGGGCCGTGGCTGACTGGGGTAAGTGACAGAGCACAAGCTGGCGGTGCTGGCAGCGCAGGGTGAAATCGTACGCTAGGAGCAAGTCAATAGCATCCTCGGGCAGCTCGGTCAGCAAGCTGCAGTCCACGCAAATCAGGCGCTTTTCGCTGCGGCTGGCCCGGTGCAGGCCCCTGGCAAGCTTGTGCTGGTCGTTGGGGTCGAACTCCGGGGCCACAATCAGCAGATAACTATCCGGTAATTGCTCACGGTACACATCCATCATGAGCCTTTAACGCCAAGCACTCAGGAAAAGTAACACCCGCTAAAAGGTGCTTAAATCGAATAATTTGCTCTTAGCTGAGCAGTAATTAGGTGTAAATATGTGATTTACAAATAATAAATAAAAATATACTTCCTTAATTATTAGAACAAAATTTTATTGGTTGACAATAGTTTATAATGAAATAATTCAATAACAGGTATTGGGGTATGATAATAGTCTGGGGATAAAACGCGCACCGCCCGACTGGCTGCCTCCGGGGAGAGCAGTTCGTCGAGCGGTTTCTTTCTGGTGCATAGCTACCACCAGAATCGTAAGCGAAAAGAGGCAGGGTGTTGTGCGGCGGTATTTGTTTACTAGCCTTGGGGCTGAGCAGTGCAAGCCGCCGCAGTAGCTTTTATGCTAGCGGCCTTAATAGGCTGCAGCGAGACGGTGCCCACGGCAATGCGGGTCTGGACGCCATTGACCGTGATACGGGGCTGCTGAGGGCGGAAGCCCAGCACCGTGGTTGCGAGCTTGTACTTACCGAAAGGTACTTTGCCCACTTGGAAGGAACCATCGGCGCGGGTGGTGACCGTGCGGATAACGGCATTGTCGGTGGCGCGCAGAATGGCTACGGTAGCGCTGGGGATGGGCTCATTGGTTTCCCCGTCGCGCAGGGTGCCCGTAACGGTGCCGTTGTAAAAAGTGCTGGCGGAGAGTTGCAGGCCGGCCAAAACGAAGGTGAAACCCAGGAGGATGCGGTTGAAGGCGAAAGTTTTCATAGCTCAGAAAGACAAAAGAGAAGGCGGAGTGGGCGAGGAAGGAACTGGGCAGCCGCGGTTCTGCAGCAGTGGCTTCCTGAGCCCGAAGAGAAAGTAAAAGGCAAGTCGGCAGGGCTGATGCTGGGTGCCGAACGAAAACCGGAGGCCGGTTACTCTACCCATTTGAAAAGGACTTTCGCGTGATAGAGTAGAAGGAACAGAACAAAGGTAATACTTACTACTATGCTTTGCAAGGTACCTTTGAAAAATATTTTTTGTTTGTGTTTTTCTCGCTCTGTTGTCTACCCGTTGCAGTCAAAAAAGCGCTGGAATCAAGAAGAAGCGGAAGGGAAACGAAGCGGGGTAATACGGATAAGTGCCTACTACGAAGTGCTTTGTTACTCCATTAGATGGGCGTTCTTACCCGAGGGTTGCCTAGAGCTTATCATTTTTTTCTAACACATCAGGCAATATAAAATTCAGGATTCCTGAAGGGGTTGCACTCAGCTTGAAATAGTGGCACAAAGGTACCGGGTGGTGCCAGCGGCGTCAACCGCACGATGATGTGAGCCAGAGAGCTACAGGCCTAACATTATCCGGGCCGGGTATACAGCACCGGAAACGCCCACGACAGACTTTGCCAGCAGGCGGGCAGCGTGCCCTTTGTAGCAGCCCCAGGCAGCCGCCTACGGAGCCGGTAAAGAAGCCCACGGGTACCTTTTCACTGCCCCATTTGCCGTCAAACCGGCAAGCCTTCTTGAAGCATAGCTCCAGTGTTCCGAAAGCTAGCAGGGAGAAGGCAAGCACTGCGAGCAAGAAGGGGAGGAAGTTCCATTCAGCCAGTCGGGCCTCCGAGCGGCTGGCTGCCTTAACCCGGAAAAAAATACTGCCGGCCTCCAAAGGAAACCGGCAGTATAACAGCACAAGAAGAAATAGCGCAACGCAGCAACTCAGTACGCCTTTTTCGTTGTGCCTGGCGGGAGCTGTGCTAGCCCCCGAATCCGCCGCCACCTCCCTGGGGCTGGCTTTCAATTTTCTTGGGTGGCTTGGTAGCGCCGATGTACCAGGTGAAGCCCAGCCACCCCACGCGGGTCTCATTTTTGTAACGGTTGCGCACCGTCAGATCCTCGGTGTTGATTTCGGAGCGGCTCACCTGCGTATCGAAGATGTCGGATACCCGCAGCGTGAGGGCTGCGCGGTCCTGGAACATGCGCTGACGCAGGGCTACTTCCAGGCCACCGTAGGCCAGCTGCCGGCCCTGCGCCGTGAGCGTAGCCGAGCGCCAGGAGCCGGTGAGCTGCACATCGAGGGTAGGCCGGGGCGTGAAGTTGGTGCTAAAGCGCATGGTGCCCGCCACAGTGCGGCGGTTGTTGCCCTGCTGCCCGTTGGAAGCCACTTCGCTGCGGTATAAGGATCCCGAAGCCGATACTCGCCACCACTTGGTGAGGGACTGGTTCCAGGTAGCCTCGGCCCCCAGGTTGGTGGTGTTGCCGAAGTTGCGGTAGGTTTCGGCCGTCACAATGCCGGCCTGGTTGATGCGGGTGGCCGCCGTATCAATTTCCCGTACCCGCTGCACCACATTCTGCGAAAAGCGGCCAAACAACGTACCCGTGATAGAAGCGCCCCCGCTCAGGTTAAGCTGGTGACCCAGCTCCACGTTGTGGCTGAACTCGGCGCGGAGGCCTGGGTTGCCTTGGCGGTAGGTACGGGCATCCTGGTAAAGCTGGAAGGGCAGCTGCTCCATAAAGTTGGGCCGGTCGATGCGGCGGGCATAGCTCAGCTGCAGGCGCTGCTGGCCCGGCTCCTTGCCCAACTCCTTGGCCAGGGTAGCCGAGGGAAACAAGCTCAGGTAATCGAGGCCCACGCGGCCGCTGCCGCCTTTTACGGTGCCGCTCAGGTTTGTGTATTCGGCCCGGAGGCCACTCTGCAGGCTATAGTTATGGCCCAGGGTGCGCTGGTAGGTTACGTAGGCCGCCGGCAGCACTTCCCGGATGTCGTAGGCCACGGACCGGGCCGCGTCAGGCTGGAAGTCGGTAGGCCGGTCGACGGGGGCCGAGGATAAGTCGGCGGTGCCGTCGTTGTCGGTCATCTGCAGCTTCAGGCCGGTTTCAATTTTGCCTTTGTCACCGGCCAGTGGATGGGTGTAGTCGAGGGTGCCGTAGAGAATGCGCGCTGCTACTGCAAACTGCTGCCGTTGCGTAGGGGCATTGCTCAGCTGCTGGGTGAAGGGCACGTCGGCATCGATAACTACGTAGCCGGCGTTGGATGTCAGCTCCCGGCCTTTCTGCTGGGCCCAGGTGCGGCGGTAAGAAGCATCGGCGTTCCACACCCGCACGTCCACGTCTACTTTTTGCTGGCCCAGCTGGTCGGGCTTGGCTTCGCCGTTAAGCTTGGTAGTCAGCGTCTGGGTGTTGAAGTTCTTCTCGCCCTCTTTCGACGGCGACACGCTGAAGCTCAGGCTTTGTTCCTCGCTAAGTTCGTAGTCTATCCCCAGGTTGAGGGAGTGGTTGATGCGTCGCTCAATGCCCGTGCCCTGCTGAGTGGTCTGGATAACGTCGCCATTCTCCAGGTAAGCTGTCTGGGCGCCTTTTGACTTGTCGGTGAAGCGCTGGTCGCGGCCGTTGTAGCCAAAGTTCCAGGTGGCCTTGCCCCGGCGGCGGCTCAGGCTCAGGGTGGGCGCGTACTTGCGGCCGTTGCCGGCTACCAGCCCAATCTGGCCGTTGGTGCCTTCCTTCTTATCTTTTTTGGTGATGATGTTGATGACGCCCGCGCCCGAGGCATCGTACTTGGCCGAGGGGTTGGTCATCACCTCTACCTGCGAAATGCGCGAGGCGGGCAGCTGGTCGAGGCGGGGGCCCGGGCCCCCGTTGCTGGTGCCGGCGGGCTTGCCGTCAATGAGAATGGTGAGGTTGGAGGAGCCGCGCAAGCTCACGGTGCCGTTGGCGTCTACGGCCACGGAGGGCACGTTCTGCAGCACGTTCACGGCCGTGCCGCCCACGCTGCTCAGGTCCTTCTCCACGTTGATGACGCGCTTGCCCAGGTCGTTCTGCACGGTTTCTTTCTGGCCCGTCACCGTCACGCCTTTTAGCTGGGTGGCAATGGGCGTCAGCGAGAAAGAACCCAGCTGCACATCGGGCGCGGCCGTGGTGAGCGTGAGGCTGCGGCGCAGGGGCTGGTAGCCGATAGCCGAGGTTTTCACCAGATACTTGCCCAGGCCCAGGGACGCCAGCCGGAAAGTGCCGTTCTCGCCGGTTTCGGCCCCCGCCACAAACGTAGAATCCTGGGCGCGCAGCACCACCACGTTGGCGAAGGGCACGGGCTGCTTGTTGCTCTGGTCGAGCAGGGTGCCGCCGACGGAGCCAGTGGGCTCCTGCTGGGCGGCGGCGGCCAGGGGAAAGAACATAAAGAGGAGGCCCAGGCCCCGCAGGGTCCGGTAGAGTGGTAGCTGAGTTTTCATCGGAAAAGGGAGGTTGGAAGAGCGAAACAGGCAATGCAAGGCCAGCCCAACGGCCGCGGCTCCGTTGGAAAGGGGGGTTGCCCGGAAGATAGGCGTGGGTGGCAGGGCCCTACCGGCTCAGGGCAGGAGGGCCAGGGAGCCCGCTTCCCGGGGGCGCCGCCGCAACCAGGTGGTTGCCGGCAGGGGCGCCGCACTGCCTGGCCCGGTTGGCGCAGGGTGGGAGGGGCTGCCGGGGGGGCGGGTAAGGCCGCACCCCCGGGTGGTAAGCGAATCAATAAGCCAAAGGTAACAGAAGGTACTATGCAACGCAAGGTACTTGCGGAAAATATTTTTGCGGGCCCTTACATTCTCCCACTAACTGCCGGCCCGGGGCGGCGCTGCCACGCGCCCGGCCCACGCAACCAGCCCCGGCGCCCCGCCCCGGACGGCCCGGTGGGGGAGGGTATACCGGCCCAGATGCCCGAAGCCGCGCAGCCGTTGCCCGGGGCCGAAAAAATGTTTGCCCCCGGCCCGCGCCGGCACCCGGGCCGGGCCGGGCGGGCCCCGCAAATCCGAACACCCTGTCCGGTTCCGGACAGTTTTTTCAACCGCGCCGGGGCAGTAAATCGAGGTAAATAATTGATGGATTGCGGGTTGTAAACCTGGCACTGCGCTTGGCTAGGGTAGGGCACAACCACTACACGACCCAACGAAAATGGACAGAGCTATTTCCTCCGCTATCCAACACCGCCGCGTGCGGCAGCGCTGGCTGCTGGCCCTGGCCGGGCTGCTGCTGGTAGCCGGCGGGCTGTGGGCTTTCCGCCACGTGCTGCGCCCCAGCATCAGCCAAGCCGACCTGCTGACCACGACCGTCGAAACCGGCGACGTGGAAGCTACCATCACGGCCTCGGGGGTGGTAATTCCGGCGCGGGAAGCAGTGGTGACCAGCCCCATTCAGTCGACCATCCGGCGGGTGCTGCTCACGGCCGGCGACGAGGTGAAGCCCGGCCAGCCCATCGTGGAGCTGGACAAGGAAATGACGTCTTCCAACCTGGCTAAGCTCCAGGATGAGCAGTTGCAAAACCAGAACAAGAGCTCTGTGCTGCAACTTTCCCTGGAGCGCACCCTCAACGACCTGGAAGCCCAGGAACAGGTGCAGCAGGAGAAGGTCCGCAGCCTGCAGTCGGCCCTGCGCGACGAGCAGCACCTGCTGGGCATTGGCTCGGGCACCCAGGAAAACGTGCGCCAGGCCGAGCTCAACCTGAAAATTGCCCAATTAGAGTTGCAGAAAGTGCGCCGCCAGATGGCCAACCAGCGCCGCTCCAACCAGGCCGATGAGCGGGGCCTGGGCTATACCCGCCAGATCCAGGCGCGCAGCATTGCCGAGCTGGCCCGCGAGCTGCAGCAGGCCACCATCAGCGCCGACCAGGCCGGGGTGCTCACCTGGGTGAGCGAGGATGTAGGCGGGGCCGTGAGCAAAGGCCAGGTGCTGGCCCGCGTGGCCGACCTAAGCTCGTTCCGGGTGCGGGCCACCGTGGCCGATACCTACGCCGACTCCCTGCACGTGGGCGACGCCGTGCGCGTGCGCCTCGGCGGCACCGACCTGGCCGGTTCCATTGCCTCCATCAGCCCGGCCGTGGAAAAGGGCGTGGTGACGTTCTACGCCCGGCTGCGCGACAACCACCACCCCGTGCTGCGGGCCAACCAGCGTGCCGAGGTGTACGTGGTCACGCGGGCCCACCCCCGGGTGACGCGCGTGAAAAACGGGCCCTTCTATCAGGGTGGGCGGGAGCAGTCGGTGTTTGTGCTGCAGGATGGCAACGCCGTGCGCCGCACCGTGCGCTTCGGCGACGCCAACTTCGACTACGTGCAGGTGGTGCAGGGCCTGCGCCCCGGCGAGGAAATGATTATGACCGATATGAAGGACTACGAGCAAGTAAACGAGCTGTCTGTCAAGTAACTACTGGCCGCGGACAACAAACGACTGACAACTAACCAAGCTGCTTCTGCCTTTCTGAGTTATGAAAACCTCTGCCTTTTATCTGGAAGTACTACGTCTCTGGGGCCTGCTGTTGGCTATTGTGGGCTTGATGCTGGGCGCGGCCATCAGCGCCTCAGCCCAGGCCCCGGCCCTCACACTACCCCAGGCCATTGAGCTCACCCTGGCGCAGTCGGCCGTGGCCAAGCAGGCGGTGACGGCCCGCGAAACCAGCTACTGGCAGTACCGTACCTTCCGCGCCGACTACAAGCCCCAGCTGGCCCTGGAAGGCGTACTGCCCGACTACAGCCGCTCCATTCTGGCCGTAACCCAGCCCGATGGTACCACGAATTTTCGGGCTGTGCGCATCAACACGTCGTACCTGGCTACTACCGCCACCCAGGCCATTGGCTTCACGGGCGGCAAAATCACGGTAGGCTCCACGCTCCAGCGCTTCGATAACCTTGAAGGCAAGCAGCGGCTCTACAACAGCAGCCCCGTGGCCCTGGGCTTTTCGCAGCCCATTGGGGCCTTCAACGCCCTGAGCTGGAACAAGCGCATTGAGCCGCTGCGCTACCAGGAATCGGGCCGCCAGTATGCCCAGGACCGGGAAACCATTGCCCAGCGCGTGACGGAGCTTTACTTCGACGTGCTGCTGCAGCAAGTGAATGCCGATGTGGCCCGCCAGAACCGCCAGGCCAGCGCCGACATGCTGCGCATGGGCCGGGAACGGTATAAGCTGGGCCGACTTTCCGAAAACGACCTGCTATTGCTGGAGCTGAACTTACTCGGCGCCGAGCAGGCCGAAATTCAGGCCGGGGTGGAGGCCCGCCAGGCTGCCGTGCAGCTCACCAGCTACGCCGGCCTCACCCTCGACCCCGCTGTGCCGCTGGCCGTGCCAGCGCTGCTGCCCGCCCTGCAGGTTTCGGCCGATGACGCCCTCACCCAGGCCCGCCGCTACCGCCGCGAAACCCTGCTGTTTCAGCGGCGCCTGCTCGAAGCCGACCGGGGCGTGGCCCAGGCCAAAGGCACCACCGGCTTTCAGGCCAGCCTGTCGGCCGGGTTTGGATTGGCCAGCAGCGCCGATCAGCTGGGCCGCAGCTACGTGAACCCCAACGACCAGCAGCAGGTGCGCCTGGGCTTCTCCATGCCAATTGTGGATTGGGGCAAGACGCGCGCGGCCGTGAAAACCGCCGAGCTCAGCCGCCAGCAGGTGCAGCAGCAAGTGCAGCAGGAGCAGCTCACCTTCGAGCAGACGGTGCGCGCCCAGGCCGCCCAGCTGGGGGCCCTCAACCAGCAGCTCGCCCTGGCTTCCCGCGCCGATTCCCTGGCTCAGCGCCGCTACGCTATCAGCCGGGCTACCTACCAGGTCGGCCGCATTTCCCTTACTGACCTCAACATTGCCCAGAGCGAGAAAGACCGTGCCAAGCGCGCCTACATTGCTGCCCTGCGCGCCTGCTGGGTGGCCTATTATCAGCTGCGCATCCTCACCTTGTACGATTTCGAACGGCAGCAGCCGCTGGTGGTGGAAGGGTAGGGGCACTGGTTTCTGGTAGCCGGGCAAAGGGGGAGGGGGAGCCACGGCGGGGCAGGGTTGGCCTCGTGAATTTCACCCTCGCCAACAGCCTTCACGAGTTAGCTTCCCCTGCACAAGCAAACCTTGGGCGGCTGGCTTCCCTCTCCCCCAGGAGAGGGGGCCGGGGGTAAGGTATTTACCCTACATTTACCCTCTATGCTATCCTTATTTGCCCCGGCGCCGGCCGCGCTGCCCGCCCCACTCGCCACCTACCAGCCTGCCCAGGCGCTGCCCGACTTTGCCACCCGCCTCGAAAAGCTGCGCAGCTGGCAGCAGCGCATTGCCTCCGGCTACGTTACCAGCCAGAAGGAGGAAGCCCTCCAGGCCGAGTTCCTGACCCTGATATTCGGGCAGGCGCTGGGCTACGAGCACGAGCGCACCGACTTCCGTCAGCTGCTGCTCGAACAGAAAACCGCCGTGGACGGCACCAAGCCCGACGGCTCCCTGGGGCACTTCGCGGCCGATGGCAAGGGCGCCCTGGGCGGCCCCACCCGCGCCGTCATCGAACTGAAGGACGCCCGCACCCGCCTCGACGCCAAGCAGAAGCTTGGGGCCAAAGGCCGCGCCGAAACCCCGGTGGAGCAGGCCTTCAGCTACCCCTCCAAGATGGGGCCGAGCTGCCGCTGGGTACTCGTGAGCAATTTCGTGGAGCTGCGCCTGTACGCG
Organism: Hymenobacter lutimineralis; assembly: GCF_008271285.1. Classification (NCBI taxonomy): domain Bacteria; kingdom Pseudomonadati; phylum Bacteroidota; class Cytophagia; order Cytophagales; family Hymenobacteraceae; genus Hymenobacter; species Hymenobacter lutimineralis. The sequence goes on from NZ_VTHL01000007.1 coordinate 148,465, forward strand.
GCCAACGACCAGACCCGCGCCGAGCTCTTCGACTTCCGCACCCTGCCCGACGACCCGGCCGCCCTCCGCCGCTTCTTTGCCCTGCTGGGCGCCCCGCAGCTGCTGCCCGCCGCCGGCCAGCCCGAGGCCCCGCTCGATGAGGCCCTGCGCCAGCGCCAGGAGCAGGAGGCCCGCATCAGCAAGGAGTTCTACAAGGACTACCGCAAGGCCCGGCGCGATTTGCTCGACCACCTCATCGAGCAGAACCCCGCCGTGGACCCGCTCGACCTGCTGCGCCACACCCAGAAGCTGCTCGACCGCGTCATCTTCGTGTGCTTCTGCGAGGACAAGGGCATCATTCCGCGCCTCACCTTCCGGCGCCTGCTCGACGCGGTGCGGGCCAACGTGTTCGACCCCGCCGACGACAAGATTTACCGCACCGTGCGCGGCCTGTTCCGCAGCATCGACGAGGGCAACCCCCAGGCCAACATCAACCGCTTCAACGGCGGCCTCTTCGCCCCCGACGCGGCCCTGGATGCCCTCGTCATCAAGGACCGCACCCTCGGCCCGGTCATCAGCCTGGAGCAGTACGACTTCGCCTCCGAGCTGAACGTGAACATCCTGGGCCACATCTTCGAGCAGAGCCTGGCCGACCTGGAGGCCGAGCGCGCCCGCCTGCTGGGCCAGGCCCCGCCCGCCGCCAAAGAGGGCAAGCGCAAGCAGGACGGCATCTTTTACACCCCCGACTACATCACCCGCTACATCGTGGAGCAGGCCGTGGGCGGCTGGCTGCGCGAGCGGCGCCAGGAGGCCGGCCTGGAGGCGCTGCCCGACCTGACCGAGGCCGACCGGGCCAGCATCCGGGTGCGGCAGGGCGGCAAGGGCCTGCTGAAACCGGAGCCCCGCGTCCAAAAACATATCGATGCCTGGGAAGCCTACGGGCAGCGCCTGCGCGGCATCCGGGTGCTCGACCCGGCCTGCGGCTCCGGGGCCTTCCTCAACGAAGCCTTCACGTACCTGCTGCGCGAGGGCGAGGCCGTGAACCAGGCCCTGGCCGAGCTGCGCGCCGGGCAGTTTGAGGTGTTCGACCTCGACCGCCACATCCTCCAGCACAACCTCTACGGCGTGGACCTCAACCCCGAGTCCGTTCAGATTACCCGCCTCAGCCTCTGGCTGCAAACCGCCAACCCCGGCCGCCCCCTCACCTCCCTCGACCACGGCATCCGCTGCGGCAACTCCCTCATCCACGACCCCGCCGTGGCCGGCGACCGGGCCTTCGACTGGCACGCCGCCTTCCCCGAAGTCTTCGCCGACGGCGGCTTTGACGTGGTGGTGGGCAATCCGCCGTATCTGGGTGGCCGTGACTGGAAAGATGGCACCAAGCTGTACGGGGAATACTTCGTGCGGAACTACGAAACCATCGAATACCAGTTCGATATGTATGTGGCCTTCTGGGAGCGGGCAATCAAACTGGCAAACAGCGAAGGGTATGTTTCCTTCATTACGCCGAATACGTGGCTGAATAATCAGAAGACAGCTCAGTTACGGCGGTATATTTTGGCTAATACCGCAGTGGTGGCTATTACTGATTATTCAAAACATAATGTGTTTCAAGATGCGGTTGTGTTAACAATAATTGCTACACTTAAAAAGGGTGTTCCGGCTGATGCTCAGATGACGGGTATTTATGTGCCGAGTGGATTGCGTAATTCGGAAATTGTATTCTTGCATTCGATTCGACAGGATTTGTGGCGAGCTGACTCGTTAGGTATTATCAATATTGATTTGCGTGAAGGGGATGAGTCAATAAGAAGAAAGATAGAGTCTTCAGCTATTCTAGTCGGTGATTTGGCACTTGTTAAGCGTGGCGTTATGCTTTATGAGACAGGTAAGGGTACGCCACCTCAGAGTGCGGAAGATGCTAAGAATGCTATTTATGAGTCTGATGTAAAAGTAGATGATACATATCGTAAATATTTGGCAGGTAAGGATGTGAATCAATTCTCAGTGGAGTGGGATGGTAAGTGGGTGAAGTATGGTGCTAACCTTGCTGCTCCGAGAGATGCTTCATTATTTGAAGGTGAGCGGGTATTAGTCAGAAGAATTGTTGGTTCTCGATTAATATCAGGTTATACGGATGAGGATTTTGTAACCAGCCAGCTTTTGCATATTGTTAAGGCTCATGTACCTGCAAATGCTAAGTTTCTATTAACCGTCCTCAACTCGTCGCTAATGGCATACTACTTCCGCAAGAAGTACAACCGTCAAGACAAGACATTTCCGGAAATAAGAATCTACGAGCTGGCTTCCCTGCCTATCAAAATGGCAGAGGACCAACAACCCTTCATCACCCTGGCCGACCAGCTGCTGAGCGGCCACCGCGCCCTGCACGCGGCCGATGCCGACTTCGGCACCCTGCTGCGGGCCGAGCTGGGCCTCGCGGCCCCGCTCACCGGCAAGCTGGCCCTCACCCAAGAGTGGAAAGCCTGGAGCACGGCCCTGCAAAAAAGCCTGGGCCGCCCCCTGGCCCTGAAGGAAAAAGCCGAGTGGCTGCGGCACTTCGAGGCGCACCAGCGGCAGCAGGCGCAGCAGCGCCAGCACCTGCACGCGCTGGACCGCGAGTTGGACCAGCTGGTGTACCAGCTCTACCAGCTCACGCCCGAGGAAATAGCCCTGGTGGAAGGCCGCTAGGCCAGGCGGCCCCGGCGGCCTGCGAAGAATTCCGGTTACCTTCCCCGAATTCTTCGCAAGCCTGCTGCTTATGGCCCGTCCCGCCGCTTTTTCCGACTCGCGCTTGGCGCGGGTCCGCCGCTATTTTGGTCTGAGCCAGCAGGAGCTGGCCGCCCTGCTGGGCCTGGCCCCCTCTACTACCAACCAGCTCGAACGCGGCACCCGCGCCCTTACCCGCGAGGTGTACGAGCGGCTGGCCCCCTTTCTGGCCATACTGGAAGCCGCCGAAGCTGCCCCCGCAGCCCCCGCGCCGGCCGCCCCCGACCCCGAAACCGTCCCCGAAGCGCCGGCCGCCCTCACTACCCCGCCGCCCGGTCCCTTTGCGCCCGGCCCCCTGGAGCGCCGCCGCCGCACCTGCCTCTACGAGGCCCACAACATGCGCTGGCAGCTGCGCCACTTGCCCGAACAGGCAGCGGTGGCCGCCCGCTGGGCGGCGGCCCTGCCCCGGCTGCGGGCCACTCTGCCGCCCCCGCCGCCCGCGGGTGCGGCCCCGCGCACCCCGGAGGAAGTGCGCCTGCGCTACGTGCACAGCTGGCTGGAAACGGTGCCCCTGGCCCTGGAGCCGGAGGTGCTGGCCCACTGGCACCTGCGCCACCAGCGGGCCCTGGCCCTGGAGGCCGAGGCGGCCGCCCTGGGGGGCCTGCTGGCCGGGGCCACCGGCTGAGAAAAATAGCGGCTGCCGGGGGCGCTGCCTGTTGCTATTGTATGGTGGGACTTCTATGTTTAGGTCTAGCTTATTTTTTCACTTCTAACTTCTTTATTGCTTATGGCTGATGTAACCGTGCTCAAAACCTACGCCGACTGCGACGCCGCCCTGGCTAGTCTGCGCAAGGAAAAAGCCACCTATGCCCACCGCGACTACAATCAGTCGTACGCCGAAACGCAGGCCTCCGACCGGGCCACCACCCTGGCGGCCCAGCACGCCAAGGCCCTCGACGACGTGACCCGCTACACCACCGACGTAGCCCGCACCGACCTGACCAAGCAGGAGCTGACCACGGCCCGCCGCAACCTGATTGCCGCCACTGCCCGCCGCGACAGCCTGGCCCTGAGCATGGAGGCCGTGAGCGGGGCTGAAGCCTACCTGGCCGATGTGGATGCCGACCAGGTAGACGCCCAGCTTTCTACCCTCGACGCGGCCATTGCGGCCGTAACGGCCCACCGCGCTACCCTCTCGGCTTAACCGGCCACCCACTTCCGCCTGCCCCACCTGTTGCAACCGAAGCCGGCCCCACGCGGAGCCGGCTTTGCTATTTCCGGGCAGCAGCCCGGCTGTTTCCGAACACCCTGTCCGGTTTCGGACAATATTTTGAGTGCCTGCTTTTGTGTTTCGGGAACGAATAATCTTACAATCAGCGCGTTAGCGAAATGGCACGCGGCTTGGCTACTTACCAGGCAGGAAGGGCTCTGGTAGCGCAAAACCGGACACTCCTTCTGCCCACCGCAAGCAACCTTCTTTCTCCGCCAAACAAACTGCCAGCCCCATGCCCACGCTAACTGCCCAACCCGACCTGCTGACGACGGCCCAGGCCGCCCCCGCCACCGCCCAACCCATCATCCAGCTTACCGACATTGAAAAGGTGTACCAGACCAGCACCGTGGAAACCCTGGCTTTGAACCGCGTGAACCTGACCATCAACCGGGGCGAGTTCGTGAGCATCATGGGTCCTTCGGGCTGCGGCAAGTCCACGCTGCTCAGCATCATGGGCCTGCTCGACGAGCCCACCCACGGCACCGTGACGCTCTCGGGGCGGGCCGTAACGTCGTACTCCGACCGGGAGCTGGCCGACCTGCGCAATCAGCGCCTGGGCTTCGTGTTCCAGAGCTACCACCTCATCAACGACCTCTCGGTGCTCGACAACGTGGAGCTGCCGCTGCTCTACCGCAAGGGCATATCGGGCAAGGAGCGGCGCCAGCGCGCCCTGGCCGCCCTCGACAAGGTAGGCCTCAATGCCCGCACCAGTCACTTCCCCAGCCAGCTTTCGGGCGGGCAGCGCCAGCGCGTAGCCATTGCCCGCGCCCTGGTAGGCCAGCCCGACATCATCCTGGCCGACGAACCCACCGGCAACCTCGACTCGGTGATGGGGGAGGAGATTATGGATTTGCTGCTCACCCTGAACCGCCGCGACAACACCACCATCGTGATGGTAACCCACGACGAGCAGCAGGCCCTCAAAACCGAGCGAATCATCCGCTTCTTCGACGGCAGCCAGGTGAATTAAGGGTCTTAGGGTCTTAGGGACTTAGGGTCTTGGTTGACGTTCTGCCAACTCCCGTGACTTACCCGCCCTCTGCGCCTTCTGCGGCAGCTTCCGTGCCCTCTGCGGGCTAAAAACACCCGAACGACTCCAACCTACAACCCAGCTATGAAAACGACTTCCGAAACCGCGCTGCTGGAGGCCTGCCGCCAGGGCGAGGCCCGCGCCCAGCGCCTGCTCTACGACCGACTGGCCCCCAAGATGCTGACCACCTGCCGCCGCTACCTGCGCAACCCCGACGACGCCGAGGAGGCCATGATGTCAGGCTTCGTGAAGGTGTTCCGGGGCCTGGGCAGCTTCCGCCACGAAGGCTCGTTTGAAGGCTGGGTGCGCCGCATCATGGTGCGCGAGTGCCTGAACGTGCTGGGTCGCCACGAGCCCCTGCTGCTGGCCTTCGACGACTGCCCCGGTCTGGCGCCCGCCCTGCCCGCCGCGGCCGAAACCGACCTGCACACGGCCGACCTGCTGGCCCTGGTGCAGGCCCTGCCCGCCGGCTACCGCACCGTGTTCAACCTGTTTGCCCTGGAAGGCTACAACCACCCCGAAATTGCCGCGCTGCTGGGTATTTCGGAAGGCACCAGCAAGTCGCAGCTCAGCAAGGCCCGCACCCTGCTCCAGCGCCGCGTGGCGGCGCTTTCCCTTTCCTCCACTCCCGAAACCTACTCTCGCTATGCTGCTTAGCTATCTGAAAATTGCCTGGAAGGTGCTGCTGCGCCGCAAGTTCTTCACCGCCATCAGCTTGTTTGGCATTTCCTTCACCCTCATGATTCTGCTGGTGCTGGTGGCCGTGGTCGACCACTTTAACGGCGCCCATGCCCCCGAGAAGCGCATCGACCAGATGGCCTTCGTCAACAGCCTCCGGGAGCGGTTCAAGGATGGGGGCTCCAACAACATGCCCGTGAGTGCCTACTTTATCGATAAGTACGTGCGCACCCTGAAAACGCCCGAGCTGGTGGCCATGACCTCCATGACCAACGCCGCCACTTCCTTCGCCAACGGCCAGACCCTGACCCTGGATGTGCGCTACACCGATGCCAACTTCTGGCGCGCCATGGACTTTGAGTTTCTGGATGGGCGGCCCTTTTCGGCGGCCGAAACCAACCAGCGCAGCCGCGTGTGCGTGATTAACCAGCACACGGCCCGCACCTACTTTGGCACCGAGAAGGGCGTGGCTGGCCGCACCCTGGAAATCGGCCCCTACACCTACCGCATCACCGGCGTGGTGCCCGATGTGCCCGTGATGCGCCTCTACTCCAGCTCCGACGTGTGGGTGCCCTACACGCTCAGCAACGAAATGTTCGGCGACCAGCGCCTGGAGGGCGCCTTCATTGCCATTCTGCTGGCACCCTCGGCCAGTCAGGTGCCAGCCATGCGCCAGGAGTTTGAGCAGGTAGCCAAACGTATACCTTTACCCGACCCGAAGCGCTTCGATAAGCTGTCCATCCACGCCGACCCGGCCCTGGCCAGCATAGTGCGCCAGCTGACGAACAGCCAGGAAAAGGATTCGGATGGGATGGAGCTGTTTCTGAGTGTTTGTGCGGGCCTGGCCCTGCTGTTTATGCTGCTGCCCGCCCTCAACCTGGTGAACCTGAACGTGACGCGCATTCTGGAGCGGAGCAGCGAAATTGGGGTGCGCAAGGCTTTTGGGGCCTCGCGCCGGGTGCTGGTCGGCCAGTTTCTGGTTGAGAATATTGTGCTGGCTCTGCTGGGTGGTTTGCTGGGCCTGGGCCTGGCTGCCGTGGTGCTATACCTGCTCAACGAGTCGCAGTTTATTGCCTATTCGCACTTTGGTCTGAGCTGGAGCGCCTTCGCGGCGGGGCTAGGCCTCACGCTGGTCTTTGGCCTGATGAGTGGGGTATACCCAGCCTGGAAGATGGCCCGCCTCAACCCCGTAACGGCGCTGCGCGGCAGCGGAGCCGGGCCGCGCTAACTGCCGCCCGGATTTCTTCCTCACTTTTCCTTCGTCTTCGCCATGTTTCGTCACTTATTTCGCCTGATCTGGAACCGCAAGCGCACGAATGTGCTGCTGCTGTCCGAAATCTTCTTCTCCTTCGTGGTGCTCTTTGGGGTAGCCACCATTTTTATCGGTATTGGTACCAACTACGTGCTGCCCCGGGGCTTTGCCCACGAGCAGGTATGGCGCCTGAACATTGCCGCCGGCCAGGGGGAGAAAATGCCCCGCCCCCAGCTCGATGATGTGCTGCGCCAGGTGCGCGCCCTGCCCGGGGTGCAGGACCTGACCCTCACCAGCCAGAACACGCCGTTCCGCTTCATCACCATGAACAGCGACTTCGTGGCCGGCAAAAACAAGGCCGTGGATGTGGACCGCTACGATGCCGACGACCACTACGCCGCCACCATGGGGCTGCAGCTGAAAGAAGGCCGCTGGTTTCAACCCAGCGACGATGCCGCCACCCACCGCGCCGCCGTCATCACCCGCAACATGCGCGAAACGCTGTTTGGCACCCAGCCGGCCATCGGCCAGCTGGTCCGCCAGGATCCGCGGTTTGAGCAGGGCCCCCAGGAGGCGTTTCAGGTAGTAGGCGTGGTAGAGGATGTGCGCCCCCACGGCGACTTCGATGGCCGGGCGCCTTCCATGTGGATGCGCCTGCAGCCCCACGATACGACCAGCTGGGAGGGCGCGGCCGTGCTGGTGCGCGTGGCCCCGGGCCAGGGTGCCGAGCTGCAGCAGAAAATTGTGCACACGGTGGCCGGCGTCACCCGCAAGTGGAGCACCCAGGTCTACGCCCTGGAAGCCGACCGCCTCGACAAGCTGAAAATCACGGTGGCCCCGCTGGCTGCCCTGGCCGTGGTAGGCTTGTTCCTGATTGTGAACGTGGCCCTGGGGCTGTTTGGGGTACTCTGGTACAACATCAACCAGCGCCGCGCCGAAGTTGGCCTGCGCCGGGCCCTGGGCGCTACCGGGTCCCGCATCAGCGCCCAGTTTCTGAGCGAGATGCTGGTGCTCACCACCCTGGGTGTGGCCCTGGGCCTGCTGCTGGCCGCGCAGTTCCCGCTGCTCCAGGCCTTCGACGTGCCCACCAACGTGTACCTGCTGGGCATGCTCATTGCTACTGGCCTGATCTTTCTGCTCACGGCCGTGTGTGCCTGGCAGCCCAGCCGCCTGGCGGCCCGCATTCAGCCAGCCGTAGCCTTGCGCGAAGAGTAACCTTAGTGCCCCGGAATGGGATACTCCCTTCCCGGGGCACTTTTGCTTTGTTTTCCCGCTAGGGGTGAGGATAGGATTGGCCCGCATTGCAACCTGTCTTGCCGATACCCGACTCCGCCTTCTGGCTTGCGGAGCCACGCCGGTTTTAACCGGGCGGCTCCCGCAGGGTTGCGGCTTCCCCCCCAAATACCGTCCTTCGCTTCTCTTTCTTTTGTAGGCATGATTCTGATTGTTGACGACGACGTGGCGGTGCGCACCTCCCTGAGCCTGCTGCTCAAGCAGGCCGGCTACGCAGCCAAGGCGGTGGGCACCCCCGAAGCTGCCCTGGCCGTGGTGCCCGACCCCAGCGTGCAGCTGGTGCTGATGGATATGAACTACTCCCTCGACACCAGCGGGCACGATGGGCTGGCCCTGCTCGGCCAGGTAAAGGCCATCCGCCCAAACCTGCCCGTGATACTAATTACCGGCTGGGGCTCCATCACGCTGGCCGTAGAAGGTATGAAGGCCGGGGCCGCCGAGTTCGTGACCAAGCCCTGGAATAACGACGCCCTGCTGCAAACCATCCGCACGTGCCTGGACCTGGCCGCCAGCGCCGAGGCTACCCCGGCCTCCGACGATGCCCAGGCACCTACCCGTCGCCAGCTGGACAAGCAGTTTGCTTTCCAGAACATCATTGGGCAGGATGCGCGGCTCCTGCACGTGCTGCGCAGCGTGGGCCAGGTGGCCGCCACCGATGCCTCGGTGCTGATTGAGGGCGAGTCGGGGACGGGCAAGGAACTGATTGCTGAAGCTGTGCACCAGAACTCGCACCGCCGCCGTCAACCCTTCGTGAAAGTGAACCTTGGTGGTATTTCGGCCTCGCTGTTTGAAAGTGAAATGTTTGGGCACCGGCGCGGGGCCTTCACCGATGCCAAAACCGACCGGGTAGGGCGCTTTGAGCTGGCCAACGGCGGTACCATTTTCCTCGATGAGATAGGGGAATTGGATATGACCTCGCAGGTGAAGCTGCTGCGTGTCCTCCAGGACCGCACCTACGAGGTGCTGGGTGACAGCAAGCCGCGCCGGCTCGATATTCGCGTTATCTGCGCTACCAACCGCGACCTGGCCCAAGAAGTGCGCGAAGGCCGCTTTCGGGAGGACTTATTTTACCGCATCAACCTGATAACCGTGCGCCTGCCCTCCCTACGCGAGCGGCCCACCGGCATTCCACTGCTGGTGCAGCACTTCGTGGATTACCTGCGTGCGACCTACAACCGGCCTTCGCTGAAGGTGAACACGCGCGCCCTCCACTGGCTGCGCGAGCAGCCCCTGCCCGGCAACATCCGGGAGCTGAAAAACCTGGTGGAGCGCGCGGTACTCGTCAGCGGCAAGGATGAGCTGGGGCCCGAGGATTTCCAGGCGCAATTCCGGCCTACGGCGGTGCCCGTTGCTACTCAGCCCGGAGAGCTGCCCCCGGTGGGCTCCATGACCCTGGATGAGCTGGAGTCGCAGATGATTCGCAAGTCGATGGAGCACTACGCCGGCAACGTATCAAAAGTGGCCAAAGCGCTGGGGCTTAGCCGGGGTGCCCTCTACCGCCGCCTGGAGAAATACGCCATTCCGTTCGATTTGGCGCAGTAACCTACGCTGGCGACTTTGCCCGTCATGCCCCGACTCTGCTCGGCATGGCCTCTACTAACGTATTCCCGAATGACGCTGCGCCTAAAATTCCTGCTGTTTGCGGTACTGATTCATAGCCTGCTGCTGGTGCTGACCTGGCAGGTGTTGCGCCAGCATACGGTCTGGTTTATTGGGGCGGAGGTGCTGCTGGTGGTGTCCATCATCCTTACCGTGCAGCTATACCGGGATTTTGTGCGGCCATTTCAGCTGATTGCGGCCGGTACGGAGGCCATTCGGGCCAAGGATTTCTCTACCAAGTTTGTGCCCGTGCAGCAGCGCGAGATGGACCAACTGATTGACGTGTACAACCACATGATTGATGCGCTGCGTCAGGAACGCATCACCCAGCACGAAAAAAGCTTTCTGCTGGAACACCTGATTCAGGCCTCGCCGGCCGGTATTCTGCTCCTCGACTTTGAAGGCCGGATTGAGTCGGTAAACCCGGCGGCAGCGCGGCTCCTGCAGCTGCCGGCCGCCACGCTGGTAGGCCAAGTGCCGGCTGCCCTGCCTGGCGACTGGGGCGTGGCCCTGGGTAGCCTGCAGCCAGACCAGCCTCAGGCCGTGCAGCTCTCGGGTATGCAGAGCTACCGGGCCCATGCCTCCCATTTTCTTGATCGGGGCTTCACGCGCTACTTTATCGTGCTGGAAGAGCTAACCCAGGACATCATCCGCCAGGAAAAGCAGGCCTACGAAAAGCTGATCCGGATGATGTCGCACGAGGTAAACAACTCCATCGGGGCCGTAAACTCTATTCTGCAGAGCTTCCACTACTACGCTCCCCAACTAGCCCAGGAAGACCGCGCCGACTTCACCGAGGCCTTGGACGTTTCCGTCACGCGCAGCACGCACCTGGCCAACTTCATTGCCAACTTTGCCCACCTAGTGCGCCTGCCGCCCCCGGTACCGCGCACGGTAGATGTACACGAACTGCTGAAGTCAACCTGCCGGCTGCTGCAGGTGCAGAGTGAGAAACGGCGCATCCGCTGGCACTGGCAGCTCACGGAAGGCCCGCTGTATGTTTCCCTCGACACCCAGCAACTGGAGCAGGCCCTGCTCAATATCGGCAAAAACGCTCTGGAGGCCATTGGGGAAGATGGCAACGTGTGGGTGCGTACCACCGCTTCGCCGCCCACCGTCATCATCGAAAACGACGGCCCGGCTATTCCCCCGGAAGTGCAGCGCAACCTGTTTACGCCCTTCTACAGCACCAAGCGCGACGGTCAGGGCATTGGCCTCACCCTTATCCGCGACATTCTGCTCCAGCACGGGTTTGCCTTTTCGTTGCAAACGAATGCTACCGGCCGCACGGCGTTTACCATCCGGTTCTAGAGGCCTCGGTTACCGCCGTTTTACGGGTGCCTTGGGCTTGGTAGGGGCGGGGCTGCCTTCGGGTACCACCTGCCCATTGCGGTAGGTTTTCGTCGACTGAATGGTTTTGCCGTCGGCGGCGAAGGTGGTCCAGGTGCCGGTTTCCCGGTCGTTGCGGAAGCTGCCGGTTACTTCCAAGGTACCATCTTCCCGCAGCTGGCGGTAGGCCCCGGTGCGTAAGCCCTTCACGTACGTCGTTTCAGCCTTCAGCTTGCCCGAGGGGTAGTACTCGGGGCTCAGGCCGGTGGCTTTGCCGTTCTCAAAAACTTTTTTGCGCTGCACGGTGCCCGAGGGAAAGTACGTGAGCTGCTCGCCGGCGAGGCGGCCATTCAGGTAGGTTTCCTGCAGCTGCACTTGCTTGGTATCGGGAAAGTAGGTGCGCCAAAGGCCGTTGGGCTGGCCATTTTTGTAGAGCTGCTCGGCCTGCACGGCGCCGGCCGGGGTGAAGAGCGTTATTTTCCGGTCACGGGCCTGGTTGCTGTATTCCGTTTTGCGCTCTACTTTCCCCGACTCGTAGAAATCTTCCTGCGTACCCTGGAGTGTGCCCTGGCGGTACTGCTGGGTGCTTTTGAGGGCGCCGCTTTCGTAGTAGGTTTTCACCGGCCCATCGAGGTTGCTGGTGCCGCCGGCCAGCTTTTTGGCCTGGGCGGTCAGGTCGTCGGCCAGCGGGTTCTTGATGGCACGACCTACCAGCGTGGCGGGGGCGTAGTTGCCCTCGGTGCGCAGCTTGCCCGAGCGGTAGTAGCTACGGTACGTGCCGTGCCCGGTGCGGTCGGCCTGCACGGCGGTTTCCAGCTGGCCGTTGTCGTAGTAAGTCTTGTAGGGGCCAGCCAGCAGGCCTTTGCTCATCGTTGCCTCACTTTGGAGCTGGCCGTTTTCGTAATAGGTTTTCATGGGGCCATTGGCCTGCCCATTCAGGTAGGTAATTTCCACCTTGGTTTTACCGGAAGGGTACAACTCCCGCACGGCGCCGGCCGGCTGGCCGTTGGTAAGCGTGGTTTCCAGCTTTACTTCCCCGTTCTGGTGGAAATAGCGGAGCGTCCCCGTGGGCTGGTCGTTTTCGTAGCTGCCTTCCTGGGCTGGCTTGCCATTAGGGTAATAGGTCTTGAAAGTGCCTTGGCGCACGCCTTGCCGGTAGGTGACTTCGAGCCGCCGTGCGCCGTCGGGGTGAAACTCCACGTAGGCCGAGTCGCGCTTGCCGGCGGCGTAGCGCGTCTGGGCTTCCAGCTTGCCGGAGCGGTAGAACCGCTTATAGGGGCCCTCCATCACGGTGTCGCGCCCGACGAGGGCCGAAAAAACCTCCCGTTTCTGGGTATTGGTTGAATCGAAATAGGTGGTGAGCCGCCGCAGCTTCTGGCCCTGGGCCGAAGTAACCGTAGCAAGCACGAGCAGGGCAGAGGCAAAGACAAAGGATTTCATAGCTGCAAGAACGCGGGAAATACCAAAGTATTTTTGGCAGTTGGGTTGCCGGGCCATAAAACAAAAGCCCTGCCGCAATGCGCAGCAGGGCTTTAACCAAGCAAATCGTCCACAAGATCCGCGAAATCCGTCCGAATCCGTGGTTTTGCTGTTAGAGCTTTTCTACCACAATGCTGCTGGCGCCGCCGCCACCGTTGCAAATACCCGTCACGCCGATTTTACCGCCTTCGTTCTGCAGCACGTTCACGAGGGTCGTCACAATGCGTGCTCCCGAAGCCCCCAGCGGGTGGCCCAGGCTTACGGCTCCGCCGTACACGTTCACCTTGGTTCCTTCCAGGTTCAGCAGCTTGTTGTTGGCCAGCGAAACCACTGAAAAGGCCTCGTTGATTTCGTAAAAATCAACTTCTGAAGCCTCTACCCCCGCGTTTTTCAGCGCTTTGGGAATAGCCAGCGACGGAGTAGTGGTGAACCATTCGGGCGCCTGCTCCGCATCGGCAAAACCCCGGATGCGTGCCAGGGGCTTTACGCCCAGCTCTTCGGCCTTTTCGCGGCTCATCAGCAGTACGGCCGCAGCGCCATCATTAAGGGTAGAGGCGTTGGCGGCCGTCACCGTGCCTTCTTTGGTGAAGGCTGGCTTCAGGCCCGCAAACTTGGCAAAGTCTACCTTGGTGTATTCCTCGTCGTCGCTGATGATGGTTTCCTTGCCGCGCACCGTAATGGTCACGGGCACAATCTCATCCTTTTTCTTGCCGGCCTTGGCTGCCTCAGCGCTCCGCTCGTAGCTCTGGCGGGCAAAAGCGTCCTGCTCTTCGCGGCTGATGCCGTAGTGCGCTGCCGTAGCATCAGCTGCGTTGCCCATGGCGTAATCGTGGTACGGGTCCCAGAGGCCGTCCCGCACCAGACCGTCAATCATCTGACCGTGCCCGTATTTAGCTCCGAAACGCGCTTTATCCAAGTAGTAAGGCACGTTCGACATGCTTTCCATGCCGCCGGCCAACACTACGTCGGCCTGGCCCAGCATAATGGCCTGGGCGCCCATCATAATGGCTTTGGTACCGGAGGCACACACTTTATTCACGGTGGTGCATTCTACGGTATCGGGCAAACCGGCTTTCTTGGAAGCCTGCCGCGCCGGGGCCTGACCCAGGTTGGCCGAAATAACGTTGCCCATAATAACCTGCTGCACGTGCTGACCGTCGACGCCGGCTTTTTCGAGGGCTCCTTTCAGGGCAATGGCCCCCAATTCGGTGGCCGACAACGAGGCCAGGCTACCGCCAAATGAGCCGATGGGCGTGCGCACGGCGGCCACAATTACCACTTCTTTGATTTGCATGATGTTGATTGGGTGGGGTTGGGGAAAGAAGGAAAGCAGTTGACTTTCCGGGATAAAAGTACGCACCTGCGTCGTACCCGCAACGGGCGCCTGATGAACAACGCCCGCGAGTAAAAGATTACCAGGCGGGTTTGGAGGACGCTGACCGGCGCGGCGCTTTGCGAGGAAGCTGCTGCAGGTACTGCTGCTCCGCCGCCCGCAAGGCCTCTAGCAGCTGCTGGGCCTGGGCTGGGGTAAGCTGCATTTGCTGGAGTCGGGCGCGTTGCGTTTGCAAGGCAGCCGCGTCGGGAGCGGCATTCTCCGAGCCGGCTTGGCGGCTGCCCGCCGGCGCGTCGGATCCACTGTCAGCGGTAGGGTCACCCAGGCCGCGCACCGAGCCGGGCTGGCGGCCCTGAGCTACCTGCTGTTCCTGGCCCTGGCCCGGCGTAAAGGCCGTCTGGTCCTGCCCGCCGGGGCCGCCGGTTTGGTTGGGGCTTTGCTGGCCCCGCGCATCGTGGCGGGCTTGCGGCGGCTGGCGCTGGTTTTGCCGGGTCGGGTCATTCAGCGCACCACTTTGCTGATTGCCTTGCTGGGTTTTGGGCTGCGGAGTGGTTTCCTGCGGGCCCGTCTGTTCCCTGGGTTCGTCCGGCAAAGCATCTTCGGGCTCGGGGCGCCGGTTTAAATAGCGCAGAACCGCCTCATAGTTGTAGCGTGCCGCCGCATTTTTGGGGTTGTCCACCAGGGCCTGACGCAGAAAACGGGCCGCCAGGACGTAGTCCCGGCGTTGGCCGGCGAGCAGGCCCAACTGTTGCTGCGCCACACTGCGCATGGGTAGGTTGCGGCTGGTGAGCAGTCGGCTGTAGTAGGTACGGGCCAGCCCGGGCTGCTGGGCCTGCCAGGCGGCGTGGGCGGCATTAAGCAAAACCGGCTCCTCTGGCCGTTTCATAGTTGCCAACGCCTCCCGGTACCAGCGCAGGGCTGCTCCATACTGGCGTTTCTGGTAGGCCTGGGCGCCAGCCTGTACGGCCTCGTTGCGGGTGTGGATGCCCGTTAATCCGCCCCACAGGGAAACCAGGAAAAGAAGGATGAACAGTCCGCTTTTCATGGTCGGATTACGCGTACAGTGAGCAGGATATCAAGCAGCAGCAGCCCCAGGGCCGCCAGCAACGGGTAACGGTAGCGGTTATCTGCTACGGCTACGGTGCGCACCTGCTCGGTTCTTCCTTCTACGCGGTTAAGGGCCTGCACAAGCTGCGGAAATTCGTTCCGCTGAGCCGTCAGCTCAAAATACTGCCCGCTCGATTGGCTGGCCAGCCGACGAAGCACGCTGGGTTCCAGCCGGGTCAGGGCGTCCCGGCCTTTGGCATCGCGCAGGTAGCCTCCTGTTGCCAGCGGAATGCGGCTACCTTCGCTCGTGCCCACGCCTACGGTGAAGAGTTGAACGCCGGCTCTGGAGACTTCGCGCAGAACGGGTTCGAGGTTCTCGCCAAAATCTTCCCCGTCGCTGATCAGCACCATGGCCAGCGCCCGGGGCGAAGCGTCGCCGGCTGGAACGGCCGTGAGCCGCTTCAGAGCCAGCTCCAGCGGGGGAGCCAGGTCGGTAGTGCCCTGGGGGACCAGTGAGGTCTGCAGGGAGTTCAGGAACAGCTGCAGCGCACCCTGGTCGTAAGTGAGCGGGCACTGCACGTAGGCTTCTGCTCCAAAGACGATGAGCCCGATGCGGTCGGCCTGAAAGCGGCTGGCCAAGCGAATCAGCTCCCCCCGCACTTTTTGCAGGCGGGTCGGCGCCACGTCGGGGGCATCCATAGAACGGGAAACGTCTACCAGCAGCCACACGTCCTTGCCGGCAGTGCGCACCGCTTGCTGCCGCACCCCGTAGGCCGGACCCAGGAAAGCAACAAGCAGCAGCGAAAAATAAATCAGGCGCAGCGGCAGCTTCCACGCCAGGCGCCAACCCCGCTGTCCGAAGGGGCCAGCCAGCCGCCGAGTCCGCAGAATATAGCCCACGTACAGCAGCACGAACAGGCTGACAGCCACCACCTCTGCCCAGTTCCACGGGTATGCCCAGCTGATTTTCATGCGTGCCGTTCGTGTGCCATGCAGGCAAATATAACACCGCCTGCGCACCGCGGCGAGGAAAGAATTTTTTAGGAAAGCGTTGATTTCTGCGTGCTGGTTGTATATTTGCGCACTCTTCGGCCGGAAGAGTACTCGTCATCAGGAGAGATGGGTGAGTGGCTGAAACCAGTAGTTTGCTAAACTGCCGTAGCTCTAAAGGCTACCGGGGGTTCGAATCCCCCTCTCTCCGCTGTTTTCAAAATGAGGAATGAAGAATTATGGGAGAAGCGTTGCTTTCAAGTTCCCAGTTCTTCATTCTTCATTGTTTTTCGGGGTGTAGCGTAGCCCGGTATCGCGCCTGCTTTGGGAGCAGGAGGCCGCAGGTTCGAATCCTGCCACCCCGACGTTCGATGTAAAAGCCGTTTGCCCTCCATATGGGTGGGCGGCTTTTGTGTTCTGACCCCGTAGCTCAGCTGGATAGAGCAGCTGCCTTCTAAGCAGCCGGTCATTGGTTCGAATCCAATCGGGGCCACACTCTTTATCAGTCACTTAGCTTTATTGCTGAGTGGCTTTTTTATTGACGGGGCTAACAGCGGGGCTAACTACTTACCGGTTGCTCAACTTATCGACTGGTTTCGTATCTTCGTCAGGCCAACCCGGAAGAGTTGCCAGCTTGTCTAGGAAAGCCAACGGCCCGCCTTCATCAATCGATGAAGGCGGGCCGTTTTATTATTAAGCTTTCAGCTAATTAAGAAAGGGACATAATCAGGAATGTAGCATTTTCAGTAGGTAGTTTTCATCCAGTATGGAAACACCTCTTCACGGCACTCAACCCGCCCACTACGCCGCTCAGGCACAAGAATTTCTTACCGCTATTTTACCTCATATGCGGCGCTTGGTCAGCTATGCACGGCAGGTAGTTGGCTGGCAAGGCGCCGATGCAGAAGAACTGCTTCATGATGCAATCTTGACGTGTCACCGCCGTATTGAGCAACGTGGCTTTGCAGGCAATAGCGAAGACATGGTGGGGTACATGTTTCAGCAAATAAAACATGAGTTTCAATGTCAAATACGCACAAGCCGCCGGCATCCTAGTGCCGACTTACCGGGTGAGTTACCTGACCAAATAGAATCTATGCAGATTGCGGCCGGCCCCGACCCCGATGCAGTGCATGCCTTTCTACACCGGCACTTCGCGCCCAACGATGTTCAGATTTGGGAATACCACCTTCAGGGAGTGACTATAGAGGAATCAGCCTTTCTGCTGAGTATGACCAAAAGCAGTATACACCGGCACCTAGAAAAGATACGAGCTGCCTTACGCAAAGAATTTCGTGTGTTTGATGAAGAATAAAAAGAGGCCCAGTCACTGACTAGGCCTCTTTATTTAGAATAGCTTGCCTGACTCGGTATCCCGCCTTTCCTGTTGGGCTTTATCAGCCCACCGTTTGGCTGTCTGGTTATCTGGCTCCAGACTTGGTGGGCCAAAGCCCTCCATTGCCTCCGTGTGACCAGCGATTTTCTCCAGAAAGCCTACCATGCGGTCAAACTGCGCGGCCGGTACCGTCACCATACCCGCCCCTGCGGCCCCCGGCTCCACGCCCCCGGCGGCGGTAAGCTGCCCACCACTGGCTCCGCGCATCAGCCGGGGAGGGGGCACAAACTGTACGCGAGGTATGTTCAAGGCGGACAGTGTGGGTGAGGTTGTAATAGGCACAGCCGCAAAGCGCACCCGGTCTCCGTGCTGGTTAATGGTGCGTAGCGTGTCTAGGTTGTTGAGCGTGGCCCGGCGCTTGGTCACAAATTCTAACCCTTCCAACTCGACACCGGTTTCGCCTACGGGAATGCCGCCGAGGGCATGAGAACGACCCTGAAGCAAGCCGCCCTGCTCACCCTTGATCGTTTGACCGAGTTTTTTGGCGCTGGCTATGGTTGCTGCTACGGCGGCTAAGCTCGCAATCACGGCCGCTATATTTGCCGGGAAGGCAACCTTCGAGCCCTGTTTGATGCTTTCCACACCCGCCTGAATGGCACTGGCCGCGGTGGCCGCCTGCGTGGCGAGCGTGGTGGCCTCCTGCAAAATGCGGCTCTTATTCTCCAACTCCTGCTTGCGCTTTTCGGCCTGCTCTTTCTGCTTGAGGGCGGCGAGTTCCTCCTTGGCATTCTGGGCTTTTTCGCGGGCCAAGCGGTTTTCCTCGGCCCGTTCCTTGGCCAGTCGGGCTATTAGCGCCTCACGCCTGGCTCCAGTGGCCTGGTCGATTTGCTGCTCCGCTTTTTCACGGCGGCTGCGTGTGTCGTTGAGCTGCTGCTCTAATACCTGCCCCCGGTCCTGAATGGCAGTAATCCTTTCCTCATAGCTGGCAAGCTGAGCATCTACCCGCTCCTGTTGGGAGGCAAAGAACAAGTCGTTGAGCTGAAAGGCCGCGTCCATAATCAGTTGCCCGGCAGCGGCCAACTGATTTTTGGTCTCCTCCAACTGCTCGGGCGCTACGCCAAACAAGCGGGTGAGAATTGTATCCCCTAGTGAAAGTTTGGCTGCTACCTGCTTGACCTCTCCTGTGCCTTCCTCAATGCCTTTGATGAACTTGTTTTTAGCATCTACCTGATCAGTTTGTTCCATCTGCCAAATATCCCGGCGATTATCGGCGGCCAGTTGGTCGAGCTCCCGGGTTCTTGTGTTGTACTGCTCCTGCAGAATGTTGAGGGCCTGCAGGTCCTTTTGCAGTTGCTCCCGCTCTTCAGCTGAGCCCTCCTTGTTGACGGCCAGGCGTTCCTCTACCTGCCGAATCTGCGTCTCCAGCGTATCCTTTCCCTGGGCTGTAAGCAGATTTACCTCAAACTGCTGATCTTCCTCCAGCTTGCGCCGGGCTTTGGCCTGTTCCTCCCGCACCTTCCGTTGCTTGTCCTCTTCATCCTTGCGGGCCTGCTCGGCGTCCTTCTTACGCTTCTCGGCTTCTTCCTTTCGGGCTTTCTCGTTGTCCTCAGCTAGCTGCTTGTTGTGCGCGTTGACTAATACCCGAATCTCGGATTGCTTGTTGGCCAGCAGCGTACGGTAGTCCGCGGCTGACTTGTCGAGCAGCAAAAGCTCGTCCCGTAACAGCTGCTTTTGCAGCAGGTAGGTATCCCGCCCCGCCGCCTGCGCCTCGGCAATCTGCCGTTTCAGGCTCTCGGCCCGCAGCTTGGCAGCCTCTTTTTCGCGCTCCTGCGCTAGCTCCGTGTTCTTTTCCCGCACCCCCGTATCGAAGGCCGCGGACGTGCGCTGGCCTAGCGTACGCGCCTGCTCTAAGGCCCCCGTTACGTCGCCCTGCAAGAGCTTCCCCAACACGTCACCGGCCACGCTGAAACTCTCTACCAAGGCACTCCCCAGCCCACTAGCCAGCTGTGACAGCCCGCCGAAGCGCTCGTTCACTTTATCAAGCAGAGACAGGAGGCCATAAATAGGGGGACTGATGAACTTCATTGCCTCCACGATTTTGGTCCGGTTGCGCTCCACGGCCCCCGTAATTTTGTCCCAGTTGGCGTACACCAGCCCCAGCAGCACGAGCAGCAGACCAATACCCGTAGCAGCCATTGCGCCCCGCGTTACCTTGCTACTAGCGTCGGCTGCCTGTCCTGCTTTGAACCAGCCGGAAGCCAGGTTTTTAGCCCCTTCAAAGCCTGCTCTGTAAGCGCTGCGCGCTTCCGCTGACAAAGCTTTATGTACGGCTTCCACGCCCTGCACTACGGCAATCATTTCCGTGAGCTTTTGCTGGTAGGCTTCTGCCGATTCTTTCGACAGACCAAAGTTTTGGGCCGCTACAGTCATAAGCTCAAATGCACCAGCTACGCCCGTGGCCGCGTCCATGAAAGCGCCAGCCATGTTAGCGGGGCGGAGCGCCTCCACCTGCTCGTCTAAATCGTTAAGCGCGGCTTTGGCGCGGCCCAGTTGAGCCACGAGCTTGTCGGCGTCGGGGCTGCCGAGCTGCACGTTGTCGAGCTGGCCCTCTAAGCGCTCAATTTCCTGTTTGAGCTGGCCGACGGTGGCCTGGGCTTCGCTGCCGTCAATGGTAATGCGGTAAGCTTTGGTTAAGGCCATCGGGTCAGCGGGCTACGGTGGTGAGATGGGCGCGTACGGCGCGCAGGTAGGCGCGCAGCAGGGCCCGACCGGCGCGGGCTGCCAGGTGACGAGGGCCGGTAACCGGAGTGAGCAGAGCCTGTTCCGTCAAGTCAAGGGCTACCTCAGCCTGCGTATGGGCCAGGTGCAGGCGGCTTTTCTGAAGGACTGTCTCCTGCCAGGTGAGCAGCAGGTGGCGGTAGGCGGGCCAGGCCAAAGAGAGTGGTAGGCGCTGAAACGCATCGGCCGTGGCGGCCAGCGTGTCGGGGGTGCGGGGCTGGCCTTCGGGCTGGTAGAGCACGGCTAGCAAGCGGGCCGCAGCGGGCACGGGTTGCCGGTCTTTCACCGTGTCGAGTTGCGTGAGCAGGGCCGTGTAATCGGCCACGGAAAGGCGGCCGAAGTCAGCGGTGTGCGTGTAGGTACGGCCCTCGTGGGTGAAGTGGGGTAACGGCTCGTCGGTAGGCAACCCCGCGTGTAGAAAAGCCAAGTGCGGGGCTAGTACGGCGGCAATACTGAGGTCTTCAGCCAGGACGTGCGGGGGCAAGCCGGTCACGGCCGCCAACAGGTGGTAGAAGGCTGGGGTGCTGGGTTCCTGTTGCTGGAGCTGGTGGAAATACAGGAAGGCAGAAAGGGGAACCTCGTGCCAGCCGGTGGGCAAGTGGCCGTGGTAGGGTTGGCCGGTGGTCTCGTCGGTTATAGTAAGTGTGCGCATGATGCTACTAGGGTTGTTTAGCGTCTTTCTTGGTTCGCTGATATTCAAAAGCCATATCCTCCAGCAACTCGTCGGCTTGCCATTTGCGTAGCAGACGAACAGGCTGTTGTATGTGCCTACTATGCCAAAGCAGTGCGTGCGTGAAGGAGAAAGAGGAGGAGGCGGAGAAACCGGGCTCCGTGGTATCGGCCGCTGCTTCCTTGAATAGCGCCGGGTATCGTTCTGCCAGCGCGGCAGGCGACGAATGCTTCAGAAAATTTGCCACGTACGGCCAAGCCTGCTCCATGCTCAGCCGGGTAAAGACCGCCGATGCCTCCTCCACCGCTTTGGCGTCCTGGGTGCGGCCCTTGGCCACGAGCAGCACGGCCAGCAGGTGAGGAGCAGCCAGGCCGGGGTTTCCGTTGGCTTCGTCGAGGAACGTCAGCAGCGCCTCGAACTGGCCAGCCGTGAGCCGGCTCCAGTCGCCTACGTACTCGTACGTGACGCCCCGATGCTGGAGCGTGGGCGCCGGCTCACCAGTGGGCAGCTCAGCAAAGAACCACGGCAGGTAGAGCGCAGCCAGGGCCGGGGCCAGGCTGGCGTCGGCCTCCAGCACGTCGGCCGGTAGGTTGGTGAGGGCCTGCAGGGCACTGAGCCGAGCCAGCTCTGGCCGGCGGCCGGCCTGCAGGCGGGCGAATTCCTGAAACATGGACACCCGCACCTCGTGCCAGCCCGTGGGGAGCTGGCCATGGTACACGGTGCCGTCGTCTGGGTCGGTGAGGGTAATAGATCGGGCCATGATGAAGGTTGGGGCTTAGTCTCCAGCTACACGCACGCGCGCGGAACTGTCGGGTTGTGTCGGGTTGATGGGTAAGCTACCTTACCCTAAGGGAGACAATATCCCTAGCCAGCCACTGTCATGGGCTGTCTTTTTCGGGGATGAGGAAGTTTGTTCGGTGCCCGCTTGCGGATACCATGGCGCCGGCACAACCGCTGAATCTTGCGGGAAGGAATGCCCAGTTGTTGCTCCAACTCCTTCAATGTGTACACGGCATAATGCGCCCGCAGGTAGACAACATGCTGCTGCTTGTGGTGCACATAAGCCCGCCGAATGGCAGGTGCGCTCGGCGGGCTTACGATGGACAGGGACGGAGACTGATGCACCGTTAAAACAGAATTGATGTCAACAATTGTTAACAGGCTAAGCCAAGCTATTAGGGAAATCCGCCAACTTCCCGGCTTCTTCCAACCGGGGTATCAATTCCGACATTAGGGTGTATTCATTGGGTTCTATCGAACCGCTGCAGCCTTCCTCGATAAAGTAGCCAGCCAAGCTAGGCCTCACTATTTCGTGTAAACCAGCTGAGTCATTGCGCGTGACTTGGTGAAGCTTGCGCAGCTGGGTTAGCCTGATAGCCATGTCGGTGAAATAGGCCAACACGGCAACGCGGCCAGTCCAGTCAATCCGCTCGGTTTCCAGCCACTGCTCAATATCCAAGTCATAGCCGTGAAGAAGCCAGCCCAGGGTAGAGTTGCGCATTTTCATGCTCATCCAGTGAGGCCCCTCATACCACCCAAGAAGGTCGAACTCCTTATTCAACTGGGCAATGAATTGCTTTAGCTGAGGCACGATACTATAACCAGCCAGGTCAATGGTGTTATTGATAAGTTGCTGCTGAGCGTCCTCAGTACGCAGCATATCGAAGCGCATTTTCAGGCCTGCATCCACCGCCAGCAGCTTGGCAAACAACTGCGCACGGAGCGCTCCAGTCAGTTCCTCCATGTCGATGGACAACGGAAGCTCGTGCTCGATGAGTAGGGCCTTATAGGCCAGGCAACTGTTGATGAAAGAACGAAAACTGATTTTCGCCTGAGAAATATTTTTGGAGGTCATCATGAGAAAAAGGGAACTGGGTAAGACGGGCTGAACCTCGCCATTTTGTCTAGGTTGGTGTCTAGGTTGGTGTCTAGGTTGCGGGCGGCGGTCGGATAGCAGAGCACATCGTAGGGGCAGGCGTTACGCGTTGGAGAATAGGAGCGCGGTAGCCTGGGCTTCGTCCCAACTTGGCGGGTAGCCAGGCCACTGCTCCAGCAGTAAATCGGCTAGGTCAATGCCGGCCAGCTTCTGCTCGGCGGTGGCGTGCTGCTCCAGCAGATCTGACACTTCCACCCGAAAGCCCTGCCTGCGTAATTCTTCTGCCCTGCGGCTCCATTCAGTAAATGCCCGACCCGATTCCGACGCATCGGGAAACAACACGATGCTCCGGCCCAGAAGTGGACCAAGACGGCCAGCATTCAGGTAGGATAAAGAGCCCACCGCCAACCATGTGAAAGAAGGAAAGTAGGGCGTGCACAGTACCGCCGTTTTAGGCGACTCCACAATGGCCAGCGGGTGAGTGGCCGGCGTGTTAACGAGTTGGGAAAGCCCAAATAGGCACGGGCTTTTCGGGGCCTTTTCCTGATACTCCGACAGCCAGGCCGGCGGCTGCTGGCCCCGCCGGGTATAATGGGCAATCAGGGCAGTGTGGACCCAACTAGTGCGGCGCTTGGTTTCGCCGCCTGTGGTAGTCTTCACCGTGTGGCCCTCAGCATCAAACTGTACCACTTGCCCCCCGCGCACCCGTTGATAGGTATCAACCTGCCAAAAAACGCAGGCCCCCGGCCAGTAGTCCGACGTGCCGATCTGAAAGCGCTTCAGCAGGTCGGTGGCCACGCTAGCCCCGAAATGCTGCTGCAGCAGACTGGCCAGCCGATTACGCTTGTAGCCCCGCATTGACTGCTCCAGCAGCTCGGCGGGCAAGGTGTAGCTGGAGGCAAGCTGAGGTGACTGGCCTGGGCCCCGGGCGTAGACCTTGCGGGGCATATCTACTAGCTGAATGCTACGGCTTTGTTGATACAGCCGGTCTTTGTAGTTGAGCCCGCCGGCTTCAACCTGGTAAGGGCTCTGATGATAACCGCAGGCCTCTTCCCGATTGCAGCGGCCGTACTCAGCCGGCAGCAGTTCGCCGGTGCGGGTGTCGACGTAAGGAACGAAAGTGCGGCGGTGGCCATGCGGCCCACACGAGGGGCACTGGCCGCGGCTGGCCGGACCGGAGTAGGGTTTGAGCTGGTAACGGTAGGGCGTGTAGGAAGACATCGGGGGTAGTTGGAAGTGCGGGTATGTAAGCAGGCGGGGGCGCTGAAGCATGTATGAATTGTGCAGTGTGCAACAACCCCTGTAGGGGGGTTGCACACTGCACAATTCCCCGTTTGTGCAAGAATATTTAGTGTGCAAAAACCTGTTATTGCATTATTGCACTAAGCATTGTTTTGGAGGGGAAATCGGCTCTAGGCTGTATAATACAGATGGGCCATAGGCTGCCTTAGATTTGGATAATTGGCACGTTCGCCCTTGCGAATCCTGCACATATCCGGCGCCTGGCTGGACTAGTTCTGTCAGATATGCTTTCGCCGTCCGGATACCAATACCTAGATGTTGCACCAAGGCATCAGCCAATTCGCCGGCTCGCATAGGTCCGAAAACCAACAGCTCGGGCAGCGCAGATAGCACGTTGGCTACAGAGACCTTGCGCGGCGCTCCAGCCGATCGGTTCGCAGTGTAGCCAGCTGCTAGGTCTTGGTCAGCACGCACCAGGCCCTTGGTCTCTTCGTCGTAGGTGGCAAAGAAGGCCAGGCCCGGGGCACCGTAGCGGCGCTTCAGGTAGGAGAGCTGAATCAGGGGTGTGGGCCGGCCGCCTTCCTTCACGTAGCCAATCTGCAGGACCGTGCTGGCCTTGTTGGTGGCCTCGGTGCCCAGGTGCCCGCGGGCCTTGCTGGTGGTGGTGCCGGGGTTCTCGTGAATGACGCCGATGATAGTCGCGTTCTGCTCATTCACCGCCACGTTGAGCATGTCCATCAGAGCCAGCGAGGCCACCACGTCGTTGAAATCGGCTACGCAGTCGCTCAGCACGTCGAGTACGACAATTAGATGCCCTTCGAAGCCGGCGCGGTGGTGAGCCAGGTATTCCACCAGCGTAGGGAAACGCTCCGCTCGGGGGAGCATAACCAACGATGTGTAGTCCAGCTCAGGCGGGTGCTCGGTAAAGCCGTAGCCGGCGCGGCCCTTCAGGCTCTGGATAGCGAAGGGCAGTTGGTCCGACAGGTTGCGCTCGGTATCGATGTAGAGTAGCCGGTACTGCTCTCCTGGCGCGGGGCGGAACTCCAATCCCAGCGCGTCGCCCTGCAGCTGGCCGCCGCGCGCAATAATGGCGCTGCCAATGAGCTCGGCAATGCGGCTTTTGTGCGCCCCGGTGGGCCCCTGAATCAGATTGACGGTACTCGGCCAGAAAACGGGTTCTCCATCCTGCCAGAGCAGGGCCGGCCGGAAGGTAACGGGCTGCTCCGTCGCCTGGCGCACCTGCTGGCCAAGGGCCAGGATATCGGCCAGGCGGGAGCTGGGTGGCGCGGGGCCGGCGGCGGCCTGCGCCTCGGCGGCCAGGCGCTGTTGCAGGTTGAGCAGCGTCAGGGCCGTAGGGGTGGGAGCCGCCGGGACGGCAGTAGATGGAAGCATGGTGGCCAGGTTGGGAATCAGATCAATGGCTGCAGCGGACCGGAAGTAGGCCGCTGTAGTGTTTCAGGACCTGGATATCCGTTCCCTGCAGGGTAATGGGGCGGCTCGGCTGGCCCATGTGCACGATGAGGTAGGGGCGCCCAGCGCAGCCCAGGTAGTTCTCGACGACACACACCACGTAGGGTACCTGAGAGCCGCGTACTTTTAGAATCAGCCACTGGCCGGCCTGAATCGTGGGCCAGTAGAAAGGCCTTACCGCGTAGGCGGGCTGGGGGAGTAGACTAGGCACGGCGCACGCCTTCCCCCTGGGCCACCTCCCGGTCGCCCTCGGCCACCCAGGCCAGCAGCTCGGCCCGGTTGAAGTACAATTTGTTGCCCCGCTTGGAATGCGGAATGCCGCGCTTGGAAACCAGGGCGTAGAGCGTGTTTTTGCTCAGGCCGGTAACCTGCTGGGCCAGCTCCAGCCCGCCCACCTCGGCAACAGTGGGGTTATCAGAATTAGCGAGGGCGTGGCTTACCTCTTGCCGAATGACGGCGCGCAGGTCATCAAAAAATCGGGCGTAATCGATACCCGATGTAATTACAGTAGCCATATGATGCTCGTGTCAGCCGGAAGGTTAGCAGCTGAGCATCACAAAAGAATGCTACTAATTGGGGCAGCGTGTGCGTTTGTGCGCGGCGCACGAAATACGCATAAGCGCACGGGGTTTTCAGGTAGGATATTGGCCAGTAACACGGTAGTATGCTGTCCGGGCAGTAGCGTTATGCATTAGCATTCCGTTCTGTAGCGCTCGAATCTTTGGCATAGTGTGCCGGCATTCAGGGTACCTGGCTTTGAGCGCTGCTTCTATAAGCCGAGCGGATGATGATCTAGCTACCATGCCTAAGAACTCAATGCCAGCCCAAGCGGCTACCCATGCCTGTTTTGCCGAGTCGGGGCCTGGCATCTTGGATTCGGGACCGTCTATGAGGCCTGCCCGCATAAAACAGGCATCAACCTCATCGACTCTGAACCCGTTGAGCAGTAGCCCCGCCCAAAGATCGACCAGCTCGGTGGTCGACTTCTCCACAACCTTAGGGAGAAGCGCTGCCGTTGGCGTCTCGTATTCGGGCAATCCTTGTACTTCGCTTGCCCAAAGTACTGTCCGGCCCTCTGCGGTGGCCAACTCATAAGTGGCCAGAATGGTATCGATGCGCTTAATATTGGCGCGGTGGGACTCGGCATGTTGTGTACGGTTTTCTTGTTCGGCCAGTCCTAAACGTTCCTCAACGTCTCTGCGACGTTCGATTAGTTCATCTTTCCCACACAATTCATCCCAGTAGGGCCATGTCTCAGGTTTGAGTGAGTAGAGTCTTTGAAGAGCCCACATTCTAGAGACAGGGCCAGCCGTAGCTAAGAGATGCTGGCTGACTTTAGGCTTCAAATATTGCTCAATATACTCCGGTAAACGGCGGAGAAACCCATCAGACTCTGCATAACCTTCTGCCATCTTTTGACTTAGAGCCGCTCGTAATAAGTGGCCAACATCTGCGCTAAAGGGCAAGGCCGCGCACTGCTCCATGAGGGCATGAAGAAATGCATGTGACTTAGTGATATAATCAGGAAGTTGAGGGAGTGATCCACTCGGATCATCATAAGGGTTATTCATCAGCTTGCCAGCTTACTAGGTTCAATGCTAAAGATAGCCCAGCGGGCGAATTCCCGCCGGGCTATTTTGCTGGGGGCTCAAACTCAACCGGCGGGCTGCTCAGTGGCTCTGCGTTTAGCCATGCACTCATCATTGGCTTCCCACGCGGCCCGGGTATTCTCCCGCGCAGCATGCTCCAGCGCCGTTCGGCTCAAGTCGGGGTTGTCACGTAGGGTGTTGTTGATTTGGCGCGAACGGTTCAGCGCCGTTACTTCCTGGCACCAATACGCTTCCTGTTCTTCCAGCTTGCTTACCCGGTGATACGCCTGGCTGGTGAGCTTTTCCATCAGCTTCTCGCTAGCCTTGCCAGGGCAAAGGGTGGTCACCTCGGCGCCGGCGGCGCGAAGTGTAATTTCTACGGGTTGGCCCAGCTCCAGCGCCCGTTGAATCGAGCGGATGTTGTTGTAGTTGGCCCGGGCCGTGTCGAGGTACGCAATGGCTTCGCGGAGCTCTTTTTCTGCTTCGTTCATCATGACAGCAGCGTATTAGAGGTTGGCTAAATCCCAAGCCGTGAGGCCGGTTTCCGAGGTGAAGCTGTAGCGGGCGGCGGCGGCGGACATGCCCCCAGCATAGTCCGAGGTGCGGCCTCGCAGCAGGCGGTAGTGCACAGTAGCTGCAGCGGCAGTACGCTCCGAGGCCACACGGCGCACGTTCTGGAGCCATAAGGCCAGCTTGCCCAGGCTTTCGCACTGGTAGGCGCTATCAGTAGCGCGCTGGCGCTCGGCGTCGGTGAACACCGCTTTTGCCATATGGAACATGATAGCGCGGCGGGCCTGCTCTAATCGGAAGGCAGCGTAGACGCTGGCATCGGCCAGGGCTTGTTGCTGGGCTTTTCGGGCGGCGGCAGCGGGGCCGTACTGAATCGGGGCGCTGGATAGCGCGGCAAGCTGTCCTACTGACAGGCTTGCGGGATTGGTTTGCAGTTGCATACCTTTGGGGTGTTAGATAAGTGATAGGGCTTGCCGGCCCTGTTTCTGAATCGGAGGTCAGCCCTTGCCGGGGCTGGCCTCTTTTTGTTTGTGCTACAAATGTGCTACACAAAAACTACACAAACAATAGTGTTGAAAAGAAATGCTACAAAAATTGTAGCATAAGTGTATGTGATATATCTTCGTAGCAAAATTTACTATATGGCTAAGACAGATAAAGCAGCTCTAAACATGAGACTCGATGCCGACCTGTTGGCAAAAGCTCACGACCTAGCGGACAGAAGAGGTATCAGCTTAGCTGGTTTGGTTCGTATGCTTCTCATTCAAGAAATAGAAGCCGATGCCCCCTATAAGCCTACTGGCATCCCTGAAAGCCGGGCTGAGGGGCAATCTTTCGTGCCAAAGAATAAGTAACTCGCTTTGTGGCTATAACACACCAGCGCCCGCCCTTCATCGTGAGGGGCGGGCGCTGGTGTGTTGGGCCTAGTGGCTACCGTACCATTTGGCATTAGGCAATAACTCCCCCCTACAAGGGGAGTTATTGCCTAATGCCAAATGGGTATTGGCAACAATTGTAAGCAGTTGGCAAGAATGATTATTGCCAACTGCTATTGCCTTCAAAAACTAGCCAAGGGGGCCGGTATGCTGCTTTCTGGTCCTTGCCGCAAAAGCACTTGGCAAAAAGCAGGAGGGAATTCTTGCCTACAAGGAAAACGCGTTTAGGCAATAACTATTTCTGCCAAAAGGTCAAATTCTGAAAATAAGGCTTTTACACTACAAAGGTGAATATTCTACCTGCAGGAAGGGTACCTTCAGTTTTAACTATAGCCAAAATGGCTATAGTCATTTTGGCTATAGTTATAGGCAAGTAGGCAACAACTCATTGTTGCCTACTTGCCTATAACAGTCCTTCAAACGCTTCATCTACCAATTCAGAGCCAAAGCTGTCGAGGTACACGCCGGTAACGGCTTCTGACTTATGCCCCATGGCTTGGCTGATAACGGCCGTGTTAGTGCCGGCCAGCTTCAGGGTAGTGGCGAAGGAGTGCCGGGCCACGTAGGTAGTGAGGGGCGTGCTGATGCCGGCCTGCTCACCCAGCAGCTTCAGAGACTTATTTACCCAGCCCAGCACGTTCTGCAGGCGCACCAGGCGCTTAGCGGCCGTGGTGTGCCTCGCCAGGTCGAGGAAGGGAAATACGTAGCTTTCCGACGTCGCCCGCGTGGTGGGCGCGTAGCTGGCCAGGATAGCCGCAGCCGGAGCCAATAGCTTCAGCGAGAATTTGCCGCCGGTCTTTTGCCGGACGTACTCCAGCCGCTCTGGGTAGCCAGTTCCGGCGGCCGTCCCGCTTACGTCCCTCCAGCGCAGCTGGGCCAGGTCTACGAAATTGATACCACCGCAATAGAAGGAAAACAGAAAGGCATCCTTGGCCAGGCGTTGGCGGCTGATGGTAGGCTGCAGCTGCTCCAGCTTGCGCAGCTCTTCGCGCGGAAGGGCCCGCTTGCGGGTGCTCAGATCAAATTTGCTAACGCTGTATTTGTGCTGCTCGGCGCGGTTGCGGGCAAAGGGGTAGTGCTCAGGCTTGGCCACGCCTACGGCTATGGCCTTGTTGAGCACAGCTCGTAGGGTCCGGAACCGTACGGATAACGTGGTATCCTCGGCGCCGGCGGCGCGCATCGTCTGCTCCCACTCGTGGCAGAAGGACACGGTTACCTGGTTGAAGGAAATATCATCAGTGCCGTACTCGTCGAGAATGAAGCGGCCCAGGTCGGTACCGGTCTGCCGGTACACCCGCGCGTTGCCCAGCTGTCCAGCGGCTTCCTGGGCTGCTACCAGCTCGGCAACGTAGGCCAGCAGCTTTACCCGCCGGGTGGCCTTGCGCTGCTCACTGACCTTGGCCAGTACCGCGGCGGCCTCGTGCTCCTCATCTGCCTCCGCCAGGGCGCCGGCGGCTTCCTCATAGTCCTTGGCCTTCTTCTCCAGCTTTCGCCACAGCGCTTTTGCGTCCCCTGGGTAGCTGCGCCGAATTTCTTTCTTTTCGGCGTTCCAGTATTTGGGATGCAGGCTGATGCCAGTGTAGCGGGTAAGGTGCTTGCGGTTTTTGGTAATACGGATAACGAAGGGGTGGGAACCGTCAGCCAGCGTCTTGCCCGTCTTGTAGTGAATGATAACGGTGGCCTGGCCTTCTTTGTGCTCAGTAGTTTTACTCATGGTAGAGGCCCGAAAGTGTTAGCCCCGCTGGCCGGGGCTAACAGCGGGGCTAACAAGTATACCAAAAAGGCAGATAACGGATACAAACAAACATATAGTCTATGGCTTGCAAACCGCGTTTTCAGCTACGCAACCAAAAGAAAGGTGAGTGGTTGGTATGGTTGTAACCATGCCTTCTAAGCAGCCGGTCATTGGTTCGAATCCAATCGGGGCCACGTTCGTTATCAGTCACTTAGCTTAATAGCTGAGTGGCTTTTTTGTTGGCGGGTACACAAGAAAATCCTTTGTCGGCTGTTTAAAGATATGAAATAGGTTTTTCGTTTCGGCTGCAAACCGTTGGAAAGCGCACCGGTGGCTGAAGCTAGTCAAACGACTGACCCTGATAGGGAAACGATTTACTGGTTGTTTTTTTGCGGACGTAGGCGTGAACTTGCTGGTGATGGGTGATTTTCCAGGTGGTGCAAATTCAACCCATCAAGTTTCAAGCATGGTGAGTGGAGGTACGCTCGTGGCGCGAAATCAGTAGTTTTTCGCCTCTTCTCGTTCATTAAAGTTGGTTTGTATGCGCTTTCATCTTGGTTCTTCGCTGTGGGTTAGCTTGGTTGTAGTCATTTCGGGTTGTAAGAAGGGGTGTGACACTGATGCCGTACCCCAGTACCCCTTGACGGACGGCCAACGTGCCTGGTCTGTCCCGTATTCCAAAGATGCCGTGCTCCGGTTCCGCAATGCCAGTACGGGCTACGTGCGCAGCTACCGCGTCACTACTGCCGAAAACAAGATGGATGGGGTAAGTTCGAGGTATCAGGTTTGCCCACAGTACTACCGGGAGTATAGCTGGCACCTACTCGAACGCAGTGATTCTACGGGCAACAGTGAGAACAAGGAGCTGAAATTCTGGGTATCCACTGCTGGTCCCACCCGGGTTCAGGCGACCTTCGCAATTGGATCGACGACGGTGGAAGTGCCCCTACAGGAAATTGAAGACGAAACCCAGATACTTTCACCCGCCACCTTCGCAGGTCACACCTACCCGGCGGTGTGGGGAGGCACATCCAGTACCCTCTCTTCTGGGTCCCAGGTGGTGGTCATGCTCTACTTGACTAAGGCCGATGGGCTGATCCGGTTCGAGGAGCGCGGTGGGATGGTCTGGGAACGGCTATAGTCAATCCTCCGCCATATCTCCACTACTTGAAGCTGAGGGACCCCCAAGGAATTATGGCCTTTGTGATGTGAACGAGGTTTCCCTTGTCGGCGGGGAGTCGTTGGAAAATGCTGTACATCCTCAAGGGTGCTTCGCCGGTTTTAGGTAATTCAAATCGTGCGCAGACGCCGCAATTCCCTGTCGCCCACATAGAGCCCGCCCGGATTGTCGTATGCCGGCCGGGTTCATTCCTCACAGGATGATTTAGCTCAGGTACCAGATGGGACTACGACCCTCTATGGCGGCCTGTACCTGCTGTGTTAAGTCCAGCACATTTACCTATCGGCAAAACTTGGAACGGGTCAACCATACCTGGCCGTGGCCGGTCTTTGATTTGGATCCAAACGAGGCCCCGACCACAGATTCCGTTGCACTTTGTGCGTGCAGAAGGCTGTACTCTAGCAATGCGTGGAACAGGAAAATATTCCCAGAAGGATAGTTGCTTTGCAAGCCACAGTTGCAGAATGTAGCTAATACTAATTCACTGGCCCAGCGTCAACTTTTGCTTCCACTGCCGCCTGCGCAGCAGGGGGTACAGCCGAAAGCAGATCGAGGCCCGTGGCGGCTTCAATGGCATCCACGCTGGTGCGGTACTGTCCCCAGGCTCGGCTCAGGCCGTTGTCGTTGGGTGTATCCACGGCAATAAGGCGGGTAGATGCGCTGACGCGGGCGGCGTCGTTGTTGCCCACAGGCAGCACCACAATCACCTTCCATACGCGCTTGGGCACCGTCACGCGACCATTATCCAGGGTCGTTACCAAACCGTTCGACCCGGTTCCGCCCTTGCCGTAGCTGCCCATGATGACGTAGAGCTCATTCCCGGCGCGCACCAGTGTGCGGCAGTAGTTCTCCAGGTCGGCCCAGGTTTGCTGGTTGTTGTTGGGCGCCTGCGGAATCATGTTGGTCATCAGAAACGTGGCCGAGTTATCGGCCACGGAGCTGGTACGGTCGGCCGAGGGGCAGTTGTGGCCCCGGTCGAAGCCCGAGCCCGAGTAGCTGGAGCCTTGCACCTGATACCAGCCGGCCGGTAGCGTATTATCGGCGCGGAAGTCGTCCTGGCGGTCGGCTGAGCCCAGCCAGGAAGCGGCGATGCGCCAGCTCACCCAGTTGGGAATGCCCCGGTCGCGGTGGTAACTCAGTGCATACTGGGGCTTTACCAGCAGGTAATTGGTGGGCTGGCCGACGTCGGCCGTAGCCCCGCTGGGGTTGCCCATCGTCAGCAGGTTGTCGTCGTCAATGGCTGTGCCACCAGGAGGCGTGGGGGCTGGGTCGTAGGGTTCCTTAATGCAGCCGGTAAGCAGGAGGGACGCGGCCAGCCAGCAGCTCGCAACAGTTTGCGCACGGTATGTCATGCTGCAAAGATACCGCACCGCTTGCGTTCGAGAAGGTTACTTCACCATCAGGCTCTTAACCTGACCGTTTTGCTTCGTCACCTCAAAGGCCGCCTTATCAGGCATTCGGCCAGCCCAGTCGGTGCGGGGCACCAGCACCTGCCACTGCGTGCCTGCATCTACCACGCTGGCCGAATCAAGCTGGTAAAGAGCGGCGTTTGGCTGGCCGGTTACAAAGCGGGCCACGGCCGCCCGGGCGTCGGCCTCGGTTTGGGCGGAGGCCGCAACGGTTGCGGTAGCAGTTGCCGTTGGGGTGTCGGCGGTGGGCTGCTGGCAGTTGCTCAGGAATGCGGGGCCGATTAGGGCAAGCAGAAAAAAGTAGCGCATCAACGAAAAGCAGACCGCGTGACAGTCCGCAGCCCAAAAGCTGAAAACCACCACGCGGCCCGGGAAAAGAAGGTGAAAAGCTTAATTCAG
This sequence comes from Hymenobacter lutimineralis, assembly GCF_008271285.1. Lineage (NCBI taxonomy): Bacteria > Pseudomonadati > Bacteroidota > Cytophagia > Cytophagales > Hymenobacteraceae > Hymenobacter > Hymenobacter lutimineralis. The sequence goes on from NZ_VTHL01000007.1 coordinate 181,585, forward strand.
GTACACTTCCGCCGCAATTTCAAAGCGGTGGGGGCTAAAGGCATTGAAATACGGGGCATTTCCTTCAAAACCCAGTACATGCACCAATTCTAAACCCTCTACCTTGCTGGGAACCAGCCGGACGGGGTAAATTTTGCCTTCTTCCGGCCAGTCGCCCAGGTGGTTGGCGGGACGGTTGGAGGCGTCGATGCAATAGGCGTAGTGCAGCACGGGCTCCGTGCGCGTAGCCTCGCTTAGCGTAAGGTTGGCAACTTCAGGCATAGAACTACAAAACAGAAGTTTTCAAAATTGGTTCGGGCAGCTATCCGCGCTGATTCTACGCGTTCCGGGCAGCAAGGTAGACAAGCTACTAAAAAGGCCCGAATATTTGCTTGGATAGCCAGCCGGAAGCTGGTAAAAAAAGGCGCACGGCGTCAAGCAAATAGTGGGGCTTTGGAAGGAAAAAATACCTGGCTGAAAGCGGCCAAAACCGCGCGGAAACTGGCCAAAACCAGATAAAATAGGTATCTTTGTAGATACCTAAATCAGGCTGAATTAACTGCGTCACATGAGTGAAACACAAGAGATAATCGGTACCTCGGACTACTCCGCGGATAGCATTCAGGTGCTCGAAGGCCTCGAAGCCGTGCGCAAGCGTCCCTCCATGTACATCGGCGACACGGGCGTGAAAGGTCTACACCATCTGGTGTGGGAGGTAGTCGATAACTCCATTGATGAAGCCCTGGCCGGACAGTGCGACCGGATTGAGGTGACCATTCACCCCGGCAACGCCATTTCGGTGCAGGATAACGGCCGCGGAATTCCCGTCGGCATCAACCAAAAGTTTGGCAAATCGGCCCTCGAAATAGCCCTGACCGTGCTCCACGCCGGCGGCAAATTCGATAAAAACAGCTACAAGACTTCCGGTGGCCTGCACGGGGTGGGCGTGAGCTGCGTGAATGCGCTGAGTACCCACACCCACGTCACGGTAAAGCGCGACGGCCACGTGTACGAGCAGGAGTATACCATCGGCGTTCCGCAATACGACGTGCGCGAGATTGGCGACACCACCGAGCGGGGCACACTGGTGTGGTTCCAGCCCGACCCCACCATCTTCGACGAAACCATCGTTTACTCCTACGAGCGGATTGCTACCCGTCTGCGGGAGCTGGCTTACCTCAACCGGGGCATCCGCATCGTACTTCAGGACCTGCGCACGCCCGCCGACGGCGGCGAGGAGCAGCGCGACGAGTTCTATTCCCAGGGTGGGGTAGCCGAGTACGTGCAGTACCTCGACAACAGCCGCACCGTGCTCATGACCAAGCCCGTGTACGTGGCTACCGAGCGCGGTATTCCGGTGGAAGTGGCTTTCCAGTACAACGATTCGTACCAGGAGCACATTTACTCCTACGTCAACAACATTAACACCCAGGAAGGTGGTACGCACGTGGCGGGCTTCCGCTCGGCCATTACCCGGGTGCTGAAGGCCTATGCCGAGAAATCGGGGGAGGTAGCCAAGGCTAAGATTGAGATTCAGGGCGACGACTTCCGCGAAGGCCTCACAGCGGTTATTTCGGTGAAAGTAGCGGAGCCCAAGTTTGAAGGCCAGACCAAAGGCAAGCTCGGCAACTCCGAAGTAAGCGGGGCCGTGAACCAGGTGGTAGGAGAAATCCTGAACCAGTACCTCGAAGAAAACCCCAAGGAGGCCCGCGTTATCGTGGAAAAGGTGATTCTGGCCGCCAAGGCCCGGGTGGCCGCCAAGAAGGCCCGCGAAATGGTGCAGCGCAAAACCGTGCTGGGCTCTAATTCCCTGCCCGGCAAGCTGGCCGACTGCTCGGAATCGGACCCGGCTATCTGCGAGCTGTACCTGGTGGAAGGGGACTCGGCCGGTGGCACGGCCAAGCAGGGCCGCAACCGTGCGTTCCAGGCTATTCTGCCGCTGCGGGGTAAAATCCTGAACGTGGAGAAGGCGCAGGAACACCGCATCTATGAAAACGAGGAAATCCGCAATATGATTACGGCCCTCGGCGTGAGCTTCGAGAAGAAGACCGACGAGGATGATGGCAGCACTTCCCGCTCCCTGAACCTGGACAAGCTGCGCTACCACAAAATCGTCATCATGACCGATGCCGACATCGACGGCTCCCACATCCGCACCCTGATCCTGACGTTCTTCTTCCGCTACATGCCGGAGCTGATTGAAAAAGGCTACATCTACATTGCGCTGCCGCCTTTGTACTTGGTGAAGCGCGGCAAAGAGGAGCGGTACTGCTGGACCGAGGACGACCGGATGCGTGCCCAGGAAGAGCTTGGCCGCGGCCGCCCCGAAACGGTAGGGGTGCAACGCTACAAGGGCCTGGGAGAGATGAACGCCGAGCAGCTCTGGACGACGACCATGCAGCCGGCCACCCGCTCGCTCAAGCGCGTAGATGTGGACTCGGGCGTAGAAGCCGACCACCTGTTCTCCATGCTCATGGGCGACGAAGTAGCTCCCCGCCGGGACTTTATCGAGAAAAACGCCAAATACGCGAAAGTCGACGTGTAAGCGTTGTACCCAAAAAGGCCCGCCGCAAGCGGGCCTTTTTATTGGGCATGCCGAATACTTGCCCTGAATGCCTTTTCAGCGTAGCTACCTGCGCTGGCTGGGCATTATCTTACGGATGCGGTCAGCCTGGCAGCCAGACAAGAGCAAAGCAGATGAGACAGAACATTTCTTCCGGGGCCCCCTGGGAAGCCATTGTAGGCTATTCGCGGGCTGTGCGCGTGGGCAACGTTGTAGAAGTAGCCGGCACCACTGCCCAGGACGGTGACACCGTGGCCGGGGGCGACGCCTACCGACAAACGGTGCGCATTCTGGAAAAAATAGGAGCCGCACTGGCGCAGGCTGGGGCTACATTCGCGGATGTGGTGCGTACCCGCATCTACGTCACGGATATTTCGCAGTGGGAAGCCGTGGGAAAAGCCCATGGGGAAGTATTTGGCCACATTCGTCCGGTTACCTCCATGGTGGAAGTGCGGGCCCTGATTGATGACCGGCTGCTGGTCGAAATCGAAGCCACGGCCATCATATCTTCGGCAAAAGGCTAGCTTCCCGGCCTGCGTCCTGCGTATCTTACCCTGGATTTTACCTCCGCTATGAAACTTTTCAAATCCGCCGACCTCATTCGGAAAAGCAAATACATCAGCCGCGACCTGAGTTGGCTGCGCTTCAACTACCGCGTGCTCGACCAGGCCAAGGACGCCAGCAAATCCTTGTTCGACCGGCTGCGCTTTCTGAGCATCACCAGCTCCAACCTCGATGAGTTTTTCATGATTCGGGTGGGCTCCCTCTATAACTACATCGACTACGGCAAGGAGCGGGTAGATTACTCGGGCCTGCGGGAGCTGCCTTTTCGGCGCAAGCTCCTCGATTTTGCGCACCGCTTCATCAACGATCAGTCGCTGACGTACCACTACGAGCTGAAGCCGCTGTTTGAGCGCAATGGCTTCAACATCCTGCGCATGGAGGAACTCACGGAGCTGGAGCTGAAAAAAGCGGAGGGCTACTTCAAGCACACGGTGTTTCCGCTGCTCACGCCCATGGTCTACGACTCCTACCACGGCTTCCCCCTGATGATGAACCAGATGCTCATCTTCGGGGTAGTGACGCGCACTGGCGTGGATACCGAGGCGGAAAAAGGGCAGGAGCGTCTCACCTTCGTGCAGATTCCGCAGAACCTGTCGCGGTTTTTCGAGCTTACCCGCAAGGATAAGGTCATCTTCATTCCGATTGAGGAAATCGTGCGGGCTAATCTGCCCAAGCTTTTCCGCAACATTGAAATTGTCTCGGCCAACCTGTTCCGCATCACCCGCAACGGCGACTTCACGCTGGAAGAATCGGAGGACATTGACGTGGACTTCATCAAGGAAATCCAGGTGGGGCTGAAAACGCGCAAAAAAGGCCGCGTGGTGCGCCTGGAAGTAGAGCAGGACGCCTCCGTGGTGCTGATGAACGTGCTGAAGGACCGGTGGAAGATTGATAACGGCAACGTGTTCGTCATCAACTCCCTGCTGGATATGCGCGGGCTGACGCAGATTTTGCGCCATCCCAATTTTCGCGGCAAGGGCTCCAAAATGCCCTCCCCCGTTACCCCGCCTTCGTTGCCCGACGGGGCCGAAGACCACCTCTTCGAGTACCTCAAGCACCACGACGTGCTCCTGCATCACCCGTACAACTCCATCGAGCCGGTGGTGCGGCTGCTGGAGCAGGCAGCCGAAGACCCCCACGTGCTGGGCATCAAGCAAACCATTTACCGCCTGGCCGATGACTCCCGCGTGACGGCCGCCCTGCTGAAAGCCGCCGAAAACGGCAAGCACGTATCGGTACTATTCGAGGTGAAGGCCCGCTTCGACGAGGAGCGTAACATCCGGGAAGGTTCGCGGCTGGAAAAGGCGGGCTGCTTTGTCATCTACGGCGTGGGCAAGTACAAGACCCACACCAAGATGCTGATGATCATCCGCAAGGAAGGGGAGAAGGTGACGCGCTACGTGCACATCGGCTCGGGCAACTACAACGAGCAGACCTCCCGCCTCTACACCGACGTGAGCCTGCTCACTACCAATGACGTGTATGGGCACGACGTGTCGGAGTTTTTCAACGTCATCACCGGTCACTCCCAGCCCGACGGTTACGAGTACCTGATTACGGCGCCCAAAGACATGCGCCAGCAGCTGATTCACCTCATCCGGGAGGAAGCTAAGAACGCCAAGAAGGGTTTGCCCAGCGGCATCATCATGAAGATGAACTCCCTGGAAGACAAGGAGGTCATTGACGAGTTTTACAAAGCCTCGAAGGCCGGCGTGCCCGTGCGGCTGATTGTGCGCGGCATCTGCTGCCTGCGGCCTGGCCGCCCCGGCCTCAGCGACAATATCGAGGTGCGCAGCATTGTGGGCGAGTACCTGGAGCACGCGCGCTTGTTCTACTTCCATCAGGCCGGGCAGCCGGAAGTATACGCCGGCTCCGCCGACGTGATGGTGCGCTCCTTCGACCGGCGCATTGAAGCCCTGTTCCGCATCGTGAACCCCCAGCTTACGCGTGAGGCTATCAACATTTTGTACTTCAACCTGAAGGACAACCAGAATACCTACGTGATGCGCGAGGATGGCGCCTATGTGCGCCGCCAGCCCGGGCCCGAGGAAACGGCTTTTAATGTGCACAAGGAGTTCTACCAGAAAAACTACGCTGTCGTCGCCGAGAATGTGCTCTATCAGGAGTACCTGGCTACCCTGGCGGCCTCCCAGCCGGTGCTGGAAGAAGTATCTGCTGTGGTGCTGGCCGCCGAAGAAGAAGCGGAGGAGCAGCCCTCCGACTTCTGCACCCCCGTAGATACCGGTGAAGACGAAACGGAGGTTCCCATTTCGATAGTGCAGGAAGGGTAAGGAAGCCGTTGCTAAAACCAGATTGGCTTGGTACGAAAAAGCCTCGGCTGACAAGCTGAGGCTTTTTCGTTAGGTAGCAGCCGGCCGTGCAGCCATGAGCTGTAAGGCTTTACTCTACGTCCGTGGGGCGGCTTTGCACGGTGAGTTGGGGGCTGCCGGGCTTGTGTTTGTCCTTAGGCCGAAATTCCTCGAAGTGGTCCTCAAACAGCGCCTGGAGCATGCCGTCCTTCAAGCCAATGTCGGGCACAATCATGGAATGGATGTTGGCCCACTGCATGGCCGAGAGGTAGATGTGGCCGGCTGGCACAATGACGTCGGCGCGGTCGGGGTTGAGCATGGCCACGTTCACGCGCTCATCCATGCTCAGGCTGGTGAGGTGGTCGAGGATGGTGGCAATCCGGGCCCGGGTAACGGGCTTGTCCAACTGGGGCTGGGCCAAGCTGTAGAGCTTGTTGATGTTGCCGCCGGTGCCGATGGCGCGGGTGACGTGGTAACGGCGGCCATTTTCCGTCACCCAGTCTTCCATGCGCTGCCAGGTTTCGCGCATGGCTTCGGTGCTGAGGCCGGCTTCTTCCTGCTGCATGCGCCGGATGGAGCCCACCTCAAACGACTGCGAGGCCACTTTGCGCCGGTCGTGGTAGATATTGAACTCGGTGCTGCCCCCGCCCACATCAATGTGGAGGTAGTGTTTTTTGTCTTCGAGCAGGTGCTCAATTACGCGGTTGATGTAGGCCGCTTCGGCCTGCCCGTCAATTACCTGCACCGTCATGTCTAGCTCCTGCTGAATGCGGGCCGCTACCTCCTGGCCGTTTTCGGCGGTGCGCATGGCCGAGGTAGCGCACACCAAGTAGTGGTTGGGGGCCACGTCGTGTACCTCCATGAGCAGGCGCAGGGCGTGCAGGAACTTGATGAACTTGTCCTGCTTTTTCTCCGAAATCCGGCCGGTGGCAAACACATCCTCGCCCAGGCGCAGGGGGTAGCGCACGTACTCCACCCGCTTCAGCCGGTACCGCTCGCCGTAGTGGAGTACCGCCGAAATCTGGCAGCGCACCGCATTAGATCCAATATCGATGGCAGCCAGTTTCAGCAGAGGATATTCCATAGGAGTTGGTAAGGCGGAGGAAAGGCGTTTAGAACAAATATAGCCGTTTACCCCAACCCAGCCGGTTATTACGCTACTATTTAGGCCAAAGAAAAGGCCCTACATTTTGTAGAGCCTTACCTGCAATCATAGTGGTATAGCTCACTGGTTGACACCAGCGTACCTCGTGTTACCCGAGAGGCTTATCATTGAGCAGCATTTGCTTGCGTTTCTTTGAGAAGGTTCCTTTGTTTCCTTTCACACTCTGAGCGTGTGCTATAAGCTTCTATGATGTTCAAGTTACTTGTTGTGGCCATGAGTTTGGTGCTGACTGCCTGCGTATACGACCCTCCTAAATCATCCGTCCAGTTACACAACTACTCTGATCAAACGGCAACGCTGGAGTTATACTTTGACACAACGGCCTACAAGAGCCATTGGAATAAGCACGATTTTCGGTTATTTCTAACAGATAATTTCGGGTTTTCTCACCCTGGGCCTACAACTAGGCTGGTGTATGTCGACACGATAAACTTAATGCAACGGTATTTTATCCCGGCCAGATCAACCTTTTCTATTAGTGGCTGGGGTGATAGGGATGAACCGGTGCTTTACCGCAAAAAGAGGGTGATAACCCAAACCGATACGGTGGAATATGCCAACGTAGAACAAATAAAAAAAGCATCTACTAGGGCCAATGCATACGACAACCAACTCGAAATTCGCTGATGTACTTAGTAGAATAGTACGCATTCAAGTGTACGCTTGTACGCTTCCCTAGAAAGTGAGCCAGTAGTGAGTAGAGAAAGCCGTAACTTTCACTACCTGACGACTGATAAATGAAAAAGGGACGATTCAGCGAGGCCCAGATTGTGGCCATTCTGCAACA